>JAJFMC010000252.1 GCA_021772365.1 Chlamydiota bacterium | reverse complement strand
GTTCATCGGAGGTTAACCACGGGTGTACAGGGAGGCTTAGGACCTCATTAGAAGCTTTTTCACTGTTTGGGAAATGCCCTAATTTATAACCAAGGTCACTAAATACCGGTTGCATATGTAGGCATTTGGGGTAATAAATGGCTGTGGGTATTCCCTGTTCCTTTAGTGCACTCTGAATAGAACCTCGGTTTTCGACGCGAATCGTATACACAGCATAACTATGGGTATTTTTTTCTAGAGTCACAGGCGTTGCAAATGAAGACTTGAATGCTTCGGTGTATTTATTCGCAATCTCCTGCCGTTTTATTAGTTCCTCATCAAAATAACGTAATTTCACTAAAAGCACAGCTGCCTGTATGGTATCCAACCGTCCATTGATCCCCACGTGAGTATGGTGATGGCGCCGCTCACCACCATGTGTTCTTATTGCTCGTAAATCTTTCGCTAGGGAGTCGTCATCAGTGAAAATTGCACCTCCATCACCGTAGCACCCCAACGGCTTAGCTGGAAAAAAACTGGTACAGTTAATGTGACCTTGTGAGCAGCTCATTTTTCCATTTTGCTTTGCACCGAAACTCTGTGCTGCGTCTTGAATAATGGGTACGTTATGCTTAGATGAAATGATATGTAACTTGTCGTAATCTACCATGTGCCCAAAAATATCTACAGGTATGATTGCTCGAGTGTTAGAGTTAATAGCTGCCTCGACCTGTTCTATATCCATTAGATAAGTAGCGGGGTCGATATCGACAAACACGGGTTTAGCTCCTAGAATTTTAATCACTTCCGCAGTAGCAATCCATGTGAATGAAACGGTAATGACCTCGTCACCAGGACCAACACCTAAAGCCATCAGAGACATTAGTAGGCTATCTGTCCCACTAGATGACGATATACAGTGATTTACTCCTACGTAACTAGCGAGACGTTCTTCTAATTCATGAACTTCTTCACCCATAATATAGCGATGGCTGTTGAGAACTTTATGAATAGCTACATCGATTTCTTCTTTGTACTCTTGGTATTGCTTTCCCAGATCATTAAATTGCATCATACTCTTATCCCTAAACACCTTTAAAAGAGTGGCCATGATAGCAATTTTTCGTTATATCAGCGATGAAAATTATCTAAATATCATACACCTGGGTGTTTGGCTGGTCGAACTCAAATTTAGAGTTATCCTCTTTACTACTAATGCAGCACTTGAAAGGGTAGTGATTTCTCAGCCATTTAGTTACGGAGCTAGAAGATTTTCCTTTCTTGACCTTCTTTTTTTTGGGATCATATATTTCTTCTTCGTTATTGTCATAGGAAGTTCTGTTGTCTATATTCTCACCGAACCCCTTGAGTTTCCTTGAATATGGATCGGATACACTTGGGGGGTTATCGATATTAAATATCTCCTGACCGGAATATGTAACTTCTGCCATTGAATGAGTTGTTGGAATTGTCATATAACCTCGATTTTATTCGTGTAAGTCTATTGTATACTTAAATAAGTCGAAGAATTGGCTTTCTCAAAGCCAAAAAATAATTCTTCAACTTGTTTGGGTATAATTAACCCAATCACTATTATTCGA
This sequence comes from Chlamydiota bacterium, assembly GCA_021772365.1. Lineage (GTDB taxonomy): Bacteria > Chlamydiota > Chlamydiia > Chlamydiales > Criblamydiaceae > JAJFMC01. The sequence goes on along the minus strand of JAJFMC010000252.1, from coordinate 956 downwards.
TCAATAAAAATTGACTTCTGAGCATAAATCTATATAGATTGGGGTAAGGTGGGTAGCTCTTTATTCGCCCAAAACATAAGGGAGTAGTGTTGTTATGAGTACCTCAAACCATCGATCTATTTGGATATCAACCCTCTTGATACTTCTCTCCTGGAGTACGTTTAGTTACGGTGTCTGTTCCCAGCACCTCTCAGTCATAGCTCACAGGGGGAACTCATCAGAAAACCCCGAAAACACCCTGGCTTCCTTTCAATCCGCTATCCAGATGGGCGCAGACTTCATCGAACTCGATGTCCACCTCTGTAAAAACGATATCCCTTGCGTCATCCACGACAGGAATATCTCGAGAACAACAAATTCTAAAGGTACTTTTTTTACTGAAGAACTAACAATCAACAATATCAAAGCCTTAGATGCAGGAGGGTGGTATAGCGCATCATTCACAGGACAGCAAGTGCCTACTCTAGAAGAAATCCTACAAATGCCTCTAGGAAATACAGGGGTCATGATAGAAATCAAAGAGGGATCCGCACCAAATACAAAACTAGCCGCGACGGTTTCAGCCATTGTTCGAAAATACTCGAGAGTGAAATCCGGAAACCCCCTAATCGTTGGGTCTTTGTCACCGGAAATAACCGTTCTCTTACGCACATACCTCCCTGAGCTCCCCATCATCGCAATTGTCGAGGATCTCAATGACCTTCCTCGCTTTAGACCTGCTAGGGCCAAAATCTATGCTGTTAGAGAAGATTTGTTAACTAAACAAGTTTATGAAGAATTAAGCAGTGACGGCAAGGTTATCTGGACGTTCACCGTTGATGACGAAACCAAAATGCATCAGATGGCAGAACTTGGCGGTAGCGGCAGCATCACCAATCGACCAAAATCCCTTATCGAGGGCAGGGATGGGCTCGCCGATATATGCTACGAGGGTGTCTGGGTCTCGTGGGGTTTCT
>JAJFMC010000251.1 GCA_021772365.1 Chlamydiota bacterium | reverse complement strand
TGCGTTGAATCCTGTCATATGAAATTACCTGTGGTTATATTTTTCTTGGCGCTACTTATCTAAAGAGTTTACGAAAAGAAAATTCTATGGGAATAGTAAATTTTTTAGCATCAACTATTTAAAATTTTAGCGGGAATTACTTTACCGACAATAACATTATCACCGCTTCTGGATTAGGAAGCCTTGAATTTGCCGCTGAAATTCTGAAAATACTGGGTATCTACTCTACGGATAAATGTAACGAATGGTATCACTTTTTTAAAGGATCGGAAAAAAAAACTGTGTCCTTTAATGAATAAAGATTCAGGAGTTAACTACAAATATTTGAAAATTCTATGAGGTTTCCATCAGGATCTCTAAAATAGACTGAAAGGAGTTTTTTTTGTGCACCAGTCCTTTCAATCGGGCCGTCAACCACCTCGATTCCGAGGTCATTAATTATTGCAATGATTTTAGTGATAGGTGTATTTACAATAAAACATAAATCTTGCGAACCCGGAGTGGGGAGGTGTGCTTTTGGTTCATGTTCTTTTTTATATTGATGTACATTGATTTTTTGCGAACCGAAATGAAGTGCAACTCTTCCTTTGCCAAACTTTTTAATTTGAAATCCTAGTTGCTCATAAAATTTACAAGTGGCTTTTATATCTCCGGCTGTAAGGACAAGATGATCTAAACCCAATATTTCTACATTCATTGAATTACCTTGATTTGATGATTCATTTTATCAATGATAAAACTCCTTACCACCGAATTGATAAAATTGACTAAATAGCAATTTGTATCAACGAAAAGGGCTTCTGAAGGGTATTAAGTCTAAGATTACTCCTCATTTTGTGGCTTTTTATTATGGACCCGAACATTGAGTTGTGGATATGCAATGCTGATATTTGCAATGCGAAATCTTTTTTCAAATTCTTGGTTATTTTTTTTGCATCTCTCTTCTGTGTTTTACATCAGCTAACATAAGATGTAGCAGTAGGCGATTTTTTAGTCTGCGTGATTAATCAATATTTTTTAAACACAAAGAACAAGGAATTACAACGCTCTTAAGGTTGGCTGTAGCTCTTTCATAAATTGTATTTTACTGGAAAAGTAATTTTTTGTTTTCAAGATTAAAACACCTATTTTAATATCCTGCACACTAGCCCTAATCTTTTCCCTCTTGATTTCAGAACCTTAAACATTTATCCTTACTGATATTTACTTTCTTTCCCTACGAAAACAGAATATGAATACTCACCTTCGTTTCGCGACCTTCCTCTTGCTACTACTCCAGGTATGTATCCCGGTGCACCTCCAAGGAGTTGCATGGTGTTGCTCTGAACGACCCGAGCGATTGATGGACGATTTGCAGGTTGTGGAATATTGGGATTGCCGAATCTGCCAAAAATTTCCAACTTTTTATAACCATCTTCTGCAGGGGGGGTATGTCAATATGCCTTCATCGAGGATGGGAGCCGACGGAGAGCTGTCTCTTGGTTATTCATGGGTTCCTCCATATCACAACTGGAATGCTAGGGCTCAGCTTCTAGAAAGGCTGGAGCTGTCTATCAATTACCGTGTTTTTCGAGGAGTTGAAGATCCCGTCCTTTCACAATTTGGATTTGGTGATTTTTCAGACAAAGGAGCAAATGCGAAGTTTGCTATCCTCCTTCCCGAAGATTCCGGTTACCTACTGCCCGGCATCGCAGTGGGTACTGACGATTTTTTGGGAACTCGAGCATTTAAATCGAGATACATTGTAGCGACAAAAGTATTCATGGATCTCGATATGGAAGCAAGTATCGGGTGGGGCGAATGGAGGATTAGAGGTTTTTTTGGTGGATTTAGCTGGATGCCTTTTAGAAAATGTCCCTACCCCTACCTATCGGGCTTATCTCTCTGTGCGGAGTACGATGCGATCCCATACAAGAGTGAAAAACGAGAGCCCCACCCCGACGGACGAGTGAAGAAAAACCCCATCAACTTTGGGGTTAAATGGCGTTTTTGGGATACTGTAGATCTTTCGGCGAGTTATGTCCGTGGGGATGCATTCGCTTTTTCCGCTTCAGCCTTTTACAACTTCGGAGAAACCAAAGGGTTTGTCCCAAAAGTCGACAATCCACTTCCTTATCGAGCGCCAATAAACTGTGAGCCTTTGGGCCGCTTTAGATCAGAATCCATGATGTCGCAAGAACTTATCTACGCTTTTCACGATCAAGGATTGGATTTACTCGAAGCCTCTATCCACTATGACTACTGCTGCCAAAAAGTACTGCGCTTAAGTATTTACAACGATAACTACCGCTTGGAAAATGAGTTACGTGAACACATAAACTACTTACTTGCTTTTGTAATTCCATGCGATATCGACAAGGTCAATGTCGTCGTTTTATCCGATGGCTTTCCAGTTCAGGAATACCGTTACTACATGCCGTATGTCCGAAAGTTTGGTGGTGGTTGCATGGGAGCCTATGAGTTGAAAGTGTTGACACCTCTTTGTGAAGTTAGCTATCCCGATCCTTACTGCTCTAAAAAATTATTCGAAACCAAAAGAAGCCCTTACTATTTTTCTCTACTCCCTGATTTTCGGTCTTTCTTTGGGAGTTCTAAAGGAAAGTTCAAGTTTACTTTCGGTCTTATCGGTGGAGTAGAAGGATTTTTTTATAATGATATTTATTACTGTATCAAAGCAGGATACCTATTTTTTTCCGACATCGATAATGTAAGAGGAGTCGACAGACTCAACCCCTCACAAATCATCAATGTAAAAAGCGACCTCCCCCTGTATTTAAAACAGCGAGGTGTCACCTTCCCAGAGCTATATATCAGAAAGGTATGGAATATGGGGCAGGGGTGGTACCATAAGCTTGCATTGGGATATTTCGAACGTCAGTACGGAGGTATTGCCTCTGAACTTCTCTGGTACCCAGTCTGCTCACGATGGGCCCTCGGTATAGAAGGTGCCCTTCTTGGAAAGAGAACTCACACTGGATTAGGGTTTACAGACGAAATACGTAAGTTTCACGGCTTCATCCCTTCCTATCAGAAATTTATTGGCTATCAGTATTTCGCAAATATTTACTATGACTGGAAGGATATGAATATGGATTTCCGAATCAAAGCCGGTCAGTTTCTTGCAAGGGATGTAGGAATTAGGTATGAAATTTCCCGCTATTTTTCCAGTGGCCTCCGTCTGACCATGTGGTATACACGAACCAATGGCAACGACAGGTTGAATGGAGAAACCTACTATGACAAAGGAATAATGATTTCTATGCCTCTCGATATTTTTTACACGTGTAGCTCAAGAAGTCGTTGGCGGTATGGGATGTCAGCCTGGCTTAGAGATGTTGGCGTTTCAGCATATACTGGAGAGGAATTATACTATCTCATCAACGACCAGCGTCAAAATTAATTTCTATTTTTTGTTGATCATAATAAAGCGAATTCGCTATTTTTTAGATATGAAAATTTTTCACATCCTCATAGTTTCCTTTTTTGCACTACGTTCTTTAGCTGAATGTGGGTTACCGGCTGATATCACCTTTTTAATTGTCGATTACAAATACGGCAAGGATCAAGGTGTAAAAATTTGCGAAATTCAAACTGCAAATGTTTCGAACTTCGATGCATATGAAATTGTTTACCAAGAAAAGAACCAAATCTATAATCAATATTGCCAATTTATCCAGCAG
>JAJFMC010000026.1 GCA_021772365.1 Chlamydiota bacterium | reverse complement strand
AGAACCACTTCTGCTTTTCGTTTAGCACTCCATCTTTTTACCGGCTGTTCTATAAAATTTGATGTTTCCATTTAATTTCTCCTTGAAACTGATTGAATATTTTACCCCAAATCAGTGTCTAAGTAAACTGGTGGCATTATATTTTTAGAAAACCCCAAAACTGCATAAAGCTAATGTTTCAAAAAATCTCAACTTTCATGGGTCATGAATTGACCGGATCATTAGGTGACGAGGCTGTTGGTTTTTAGGTCAGTTTGTGCCATCCCAGGTCTGGTACCCTGTCACATCTATATATTCACATCCCCAAGACATAATGCACGTAACATCCCTACTTAGAATTTTTTTTTCTAAATTTTGGTTTAAGTGTCGCTTTATTTTTGCTGATAATGATTTATGGAAAGGGGAAGCTTCCATATAGAAGTTATTCCTTTTTACTCACCTGGATAGGTACTACACAGGAAGCCCAAATGGGTGCGAATTCAGTTCAAAATTACGAGTATTTAAAAAAGGAATTTGGTTAAAAATGCTATTTTGCAGAAACTTTTTCAACCCTGCTCCACTTTGCTTCACGCTCATTACCTGTTATTATAAAAAATTCAGGCTTTTCACTGCCATTGAAACCAAAATAAACATTTACCCCAACCTTAAAGTGGTAGAGATTCTTATTGATTTCAAACGTACTCCCGTCGCTAATTAATATTCTCTTTTTATAATTACAGGGTTCTATCTCATGGCCCGTAATTTTGGGATTATCATCCATATCAATACCGTGAACTGGAACTAGTTCAGTGCTGGTTGGATATGCCTTAGTAGTAAAAGTTATTTCCAAAGGTGATTCTCCGTAATCAATCAGCATTGCTTTGACTGATTCATTTCTGTCGTGATTATACAGAAGAAATTTATGCTCACGTTTAAACCAGTAGAATGAGGTTCGTGCTTCAATGTGAACTACATCGCCTGCTTCCCAATAGTTTAGCTTACTTATATTTTCTGGATGTCCTTTCCATGCGGATCCGTCTGAGAGAACAACCACTAGGTCGCCTTTAAAATCTCCATGTCTATCACCTTCGAATAGATAGAATCCTTCAATTTCTGCTACTAAATGTTGAATTGGTAACTCTGGTCGGTGGGTGTCTGCAGACTTTGCGTGAGTAAATGCTTGTGCAAACATGATTGCTGGGGCTAATATGTAGATGATTTTTTTAAGCATAATTATTCCTTGTAACTTCTCAAGACTGTATCCAGTAAATCAAAGGTGAACTTAATGAATTCATACATTAAAGTCTATTCAAATGACAGGTGACAGGGGTCATGAATTGACCGGATCATTAGATGACGAGGTCGTTGGTTTTTAGGTCTGTTTGTGCCATCCCAGGTCAGGCCTGGGGTGGGGAGAAACGAATCGTAAAATGCAAATTTAAAGTATGTTACAAAAAAATATCATAACATACGCACCAATCTTAAATACCACACCCCTCACAACTAGTTTTGAGAGGGGGGGATATTCATTTTTTTCTACTCACCTATTTTTTTCTGTATTTCATTGGGCGAGATTAGCTAACCACCCCCCCCCCTGTTTTGAGACCATCAACGATATCTTTGAGCCTCTACAGGCATAAAGTTGAATGGATCATATACAGGGCCTGATAATACAGATCGTATCGCACCACACACGGCTTGAATTGATTAAAATTAGTTGTTATGATCTTTTCTGTATAAAACAATTCCTTCATCGACACATCAACAATGGCACCGAATATGGAAAACAGTACAAAGGAACAAAAACCGCACAAGCTCCGGAAGGAAATTAAGCGACTCACTGAAAGTCGAGAGAAAAGCAAAATCAAGAATCGAACTAAGTCGTCTACAATCAAAAATTACCAGGACCGTCTGCGAGAAGTTGTGGAGAGCCGAGATAATTGGAAGAAGAGGGTTAAGGTAGAAGAGCGGAATACTAGCCAGCTAGAGAAGGAACTACGCGATCGAGAGAAAATGTTATCTAGAATATCTGCTGAGCGAGATCAGTTCTTGAGAGAATTTCAAGAGTTAAAAAAAAGAACAAGTAAATTTAGACAAGCACAAAAGATGCCCAGGTAGTTGGTATTCCATCTCAGTAATCTGGCTATGTCTTCGATTGATCATCTCTGGATCTTGTCCTTTTAAAACAGCTACAAAAAACCTTAAAATCACATTCGAGGAACTACCGGAACTTCAAGGTTACTCTGCTCCATCGTGTTCGACGATTAAGCGATGGATGCAGAAGGTTGGGTATTACAAGCTACATCATTTAGACATTCAAGCAGGTAATTGGATGCTAGTAATTGATGCTTCGATTCAACTAGGTGATCAAAAGTGTCTTGTGGTACTTGGTTGCCGTATGGATGATCTTTCAAAAGATAGAGGTACGACATTAAAAGACTTAGCGTGTAGTTAGAGGGCTTACATCTGAGGTCATTGAAGAGACACTGCGTAATACGAAAAAGATTGTTGGAAATGTTGTCAGTATTTGTAGTGACAGGGGTTCCGACGTACTGCGTGGAATCAAAAATTTTCAAAAAGACAATCCCCATACCAGGCACACTTGTGATACAGCTCATAGAGTGGCCAATTTTCTTAAAGCTCGCCTTGAGAAAGATGAGAGGTGGGTAAGCTTTCGAAAGAAAGTAACTCAGTCACGTAGAGAAATGCAAAACTCAAAAGTGGCTGGGGCCATGCCTCCTAGTCCAAGAACAAAAGCGCGGTTTATGAATGTAGGCCCACTTATCGAATGGGCCGCTTATATGCTGCTGTTACTAGACTCTCCTGATGAATTGTCTTCGATACAAGCAAGTCAACTTTCACGGTACCTTGCCTGGTTGAATGACTACAAAGACGACGTTTTAAAATGGAGCTGCATAGCAGA
>JAJFMC010000250.1 GCA_021772365.1 Chlamydiota bacterium | reverse complement strand
CATTTCCCTCTAGACAGAATTGTCACTGAAACTGCAGCTAATCTTTTAGCACTGACGTTAAAAAGAATTCGCAATAACAGCAGAGTACCTCGAAAGAACAAGACAGATATCAGAACCCTTTGTTCAATAATCATTCCAAACGCCTCAATAGCAGCTCTTGTTACTATTTCCGACTGCTTGGAACACCGTTTATTTCATGATAAAATTTTTCACAGTGTAAATGCCAATTATCGGGATATGATTACCGAAAGACTATGCTCTCTTGCTTCACAAAAGGAAGTTCAATTTGCAGACCGATGCAATGCCCTTAAAATCATTATCCCTCAAATCAAAAAGATGAAGCCGGACTTAAATATCGTGGGGTCATGTGTCAACATTCTTCATCATATGATCGCCGTTCATGGAAAGTATGACCTAACACAGGAATGGGTAAGAGAGATTTTTTCCTCTCCTACATTTAGTCGAAAATTTCAAAAACATGTCGGTAACACCAAGCTTCCTCAGAAAATTCATCAAAACCTGGTTTCACTACTAACAAATCTTATGGTAGAAGAGAACAAAAAACCTGAAGTTGTCAACACATTATTTATCGAGTATTTTACAGATTTGATTACCAAAAAATCATCACCGCTAAAGTTTCTCTCCGAAACGATCAAGGGTTTAATGCGTACTGATATTTATAGCGACAAGGTCAGGCAAAAAAAGCACAACCTAATGACCTACAAATACTTGAACGAAACAAACGTCGAAGGATTTGTTTTGAGTAAGTTGTGGGGAGTGGACGATATTGTAGATTTTGTTACTTTCATCAAAGCAAGCGGTGAGGACCCTTATATTGCTTACAGTTATTATGACTCTCTGCTAAGAAGTACAGCCTCTACTACAGACCTGATCTTATCTTTAGATTATTTGATAAAGGAAATTTTCATTCACGAAACAATTTTTTTTGAATCTAGACGATTTATACTGACCATTCAGCTCGGTAGGATCATGAACAACCACAACCCATCTACTTCATCAATACTTCCTGAAGACAATAAGAAGCTATCGCAAATCCTTCTAATTCTAATGACTTGTTCTCACTCCTTCTCAGACAGCTGCGAACGCTTTTTTCAAAAAAAGGAAAACTTCCAAAAGAAGATGCTTCTAAGTTTTGCTGAGGCTGTGAATATTTTAATGGGCTCTTCCTCTCCAAATTCACAAATGACTGCTTACGATTTGTTTAAAAACCTCGAATCAGAGCTATTTGCTAAAGCCCCTAAGGACACACGAGTAATTTTCAACCACCTATTAGGCCTTTGTGAGCAACACGGATTACATCCTCTTGCAAAAAAGGGAGCCCCTTCGATAGGTATCAAGCTCATCAGTGAGTTACACCTCGAACACCTATCTACATTCCCTAATAATGATTTTCCGATATCTTTAGTTGTACGCTCGAAAGCCATCGTTGATAAGTATATCTCTATGCTTGGAAGTGGTCAGTACGATCAAGCGGCAATTTGGTGTAAGCAAATGCAGTATCTCATTACTTATTTAAGACAATTGAAGAAGTTAGGTGTATTTCATCAACACAATAAATCTTTTGTAGATGTGGAATTCTCACTAGTTAAAGAAATCATCAGAATTCGTAGGAAGTTCACAAATTTGAAGAGTATCAACTTCCTGATCAAGCCAATTTTTTACGATTTGGGTCTAATCATCAAATCTAACTTAAGCATTGAGAAATCAATACAAAATCAACTGATGGATATTTTAGAAGAGTTGTCACAAGATATCCAATCAGATCAGGACAAGGCCTGTTTGATGAACCTAATATTTATCTCAAAACTTGGTGTTTTTGTCTCCCCTCCCCCTCGCTTTATGAAACTGGTTGAAGGACTAAAGATGTATTATATTTGACAAGAAGGATATTCTACGGTTTAATGCACAGGCTGTATCTAGTTAAAAAAGGGTTTTTACATAATGAAGAACATCAGATTTATAAAGGATAGTTCTGAAATACAATTCTCTAACGAATGGGTAGAATCAGAAAAGTTTCCTAGCTATGGACGTGTGATAAACAGAAAAGGAAACAAGCTGGGAAAAGATGAAAAAGGCCGTCGGTTTCGGTTGATCGCTAAGATGGAAAGAACATATTCTGGACTTGAAAGAGTAGGCCGAACTTTTTTGGGGCTTATTACAGTCATCTGCAGTATCGGTTTTGCTTTGTTCTCCCACTCAATCAGAGGGCTATTCGCAGGATCGAAACAGGTGATCCGTCTTGCTGTTCCTATCTCTTCTAGGTCAAGAATTTTCTCACCCTCCCCCCTTACATTACCTAGGAGTACTCTGTCAAAAGTCCAATCTTGCATGAATGAAGTGATAGGTCTCAAGGATATTGAGGGTATCAAATTTTACAGGAGTCAAGGATCCCACCGTGTTTTCGAGCTGAGCTCAATTTCGGGGGTCATTTTCAAAGGAACACTAAAACCTTCAGAGTTGGACAACTCCATCCGCAAAAGATATGAGGCTGTGATAGAAGCTCAAAATATCTGTCGTGAATACGGTCTTGATCAATTAGTAATTCCATCAACATCGCTTTTGAGTGTAGAATTTGAAGGAAAGAGGTATGATCTCACCGCTGAAGAGAAACTTGACGTCAATACTGAAGAAACCACTCAAGAAAAAAACTACGAAGAGTTTGCTGAAAGCTTAAATGAAGCAATTTCTCAACTCGCGATTTTCATTTGCAAGACAGGGTATAGTGATGTTGAGTGGAGAAACAATCCTGTTTTAAGTAATAGTTTAGAAAATGGATCTAGGAAAATTGCTCTTCTCGATCTAGAAGAGATGAGTAGTCAAGATATAGGCTTATGGGGCAGCGTTGACCCGAAGAGGCGTGGACTAATTGGTTGTATCAATGAAGAACAGGCGAAACGTGTTCACAAAATTGCTAAATGGAATGGGGTATCAACAAGAGAATATAAGGATTTTTCGAAGAGTCGTCAGAAGGAATTGAATAAATACCGTCAATTACAACAATTCTATCAAAAGAACGAAATTGTGGATGGTAAGGAACAAATTAGTGCCGATATTATAGGTTCCCTTGGCCTTGACATATCAGAAGAAACCGAATATCGAAAGCCTGTCTTTAAAAAAGGAACTCTCCGTAGCAAGAAAGTCAAAGTATCTATGGGGAAAGTCGCAAAAGACATCATCAACAATATTAACAGATCCCTAACATTGAAATCTGACATCAAAACGGTGAAAGGTAAACGGCGAGTTTTCCTCGATATGAACCATGAAACACTCTCTTTTTATAAACGCTTGGGATTGTCCCAAGGGACTGTCTTTCCCAGTGAAAAAGAGTGTAAAAAAAAGTGGCCTCGTCGAATCATCCAAGCATTGATTGATAAAGGCCACGCTTTTGAGTTACTTCACGATTATGGTAACGAATACGTCATCCAACTATAGAGACAATTGCAAAATGATTTGACAGCAGTTCCCGCTGGCGATCCAGCTGAGAGTATACTCTCAGGCACTCTTAAAAATTCAGAGTTTTTCGGGCGAAATGACCGCTCAGAACCGGAAAAGTCCACGAATGAATTTTCAATTTCTCCTAGGAAAAAATATCCAGCGGGAATAGCTGATGATTTGAGACTTCCAAAATTGAAAAATGGATTTCCAATTCAATTTTTTTAAGGGTTTTTCAATTGTAGAAGCTTAAACTATCTTGAAGTATTTCTAGTTTGAACACTAGAGGTACAATCAACCTAAGTTAATAAAGCCGAAGGCCAGACATATGAAGGTCTGAGGATTCAGCCAAAAAAAGGTTGAGGGCTGAAACCAGAGTTTCCTAGTTATTTTCTCTTAAAAACATTTTGAAAACAACCAATATACTACAGAACAAGCTTCATTAGCTGATCTGCTGCTAAAGCCAATACACCAAACATCAAGTGGCATGTCACCTTTGCGTGCCCACGAACTCGGACTTTCAGCGCACAAAATTCCCTCTATAATCCAGTTACTTGTAGAGATTGTGGATTTTGGTGTCGATTTTAATAACTTCTTCAGCAAGGGCTTTAAGACTATGGAAGAAGACAAAGAAGCTTTCAGCATCTTCGATGGGTAATTTTCTTGTAATTTGCATTTCCCGGAAGTTATTTAGGTCGTCCTGAAGATTTTCTAAAGCTCCCAGTACATTAACTGGTTGCCAGAAGGCATGTCTTTCCTGCAGGGTTTCAGCGAGCTCTTCTAGTGCGTGATCAAGGCTGTGGATACATTCATGAGTGCTTTGTGAAACTTTCGAATCAAAAATCGATTTCAACTGTCCTTTCTTCACCCCATGCAATGTGGTAATGACATCACATGTATCTTCTAAGTGTTCTAACAAAAATATCCAATCTCGTAAAGAGGACCTAGTACGTATTTCTACGCGCGACTCATCTAAATAGGTGCGGGATTGCCTAAGAAGTTCGACAGTTTCACGCATCGTATTTTCATATGCGCGGATATGTTTTGCATTGGTCTGATCAAATTTAGCGGCTGTCTGGAAGAGCTGCCTCATATTTCTGATAGTCGCTACGATATTCAACCGTACTTTTCGTGTTGCTTGTGTGGGCCAAACCGTATGGGCAACAATTACGGCGATTAATATACCGATGCAGGAATCCATGAAGCGGAAAAACGCGAACGTCCATGGGCTGATATCAGGTCTTAACCCCCAGAGTACCATGAGAACGGCAACGGATATGGAAGCGATTCTGACGCTGTCCTTTAGGTTAAGTGCCGAGCAGACGGCGATTGTTCCGAATACGCTAAACCCTAGGGATATGGCGTTTGATCCAAGAACGATGGTACATAGGCACCCGATGACAGAACCCACAAATGTTCCAATAAACCTTACCCATGCAGCTCGGTAGGTACCTCCTAGATATGCTTGAACGACAACGATAGCTGTAATCACTGTCCAAAGGCCACTTACTAGGCTGTCGGGACGATCAAGGACTTGGCTAAATCCGACACCAAAAAACAAACCTAGGGTCGCGGCGAGTCCTGCTTTCACAGCCATCCGAAACTGAATCGTTTCGAGAAATTGACGGGATGTTAGTGTGCTTTTCCAGGACATGGCTCGCTTTTGAAAAATTTGATTTTCACCTTACTTGACTATAGTTCATGCCATGGTTTTTGGCTACCTCGACATATATACTGCTCGCACTTGAATGTG
>JAJFMC010000249.1 GCA_021772365.1 Chlamydiota bacterium | reverse complement strand
GAATGACAATAGCAAGCAAAGAAAAAAGGTTTTTTTCGCTTTTCAGTTGCTGAAGGATATCACGAGCAAACTCATACTCCCTGAAACTTTCGACGGTCCAATACTGCGAAACACCAACTTCTTTTAGTGAATTTTGGATTCTTTCTTTAACCTCTTCAGCACGATCAAGGTCATCTAAACGTACGTTAATTCCATTGGTCATCATACTGTCATCCTGTCCTTGATTGGACCTGATAAAAGTGGTCACCTCTTTATTCGCCAAAACAAGCTTGTTACCAATAGGCATAATACCCGGATCGTAAAAACCGGCAACCGTCACAGGGACGCGCTGCTCCTGAATGGAACTTGCCGTTGGACTGTAATATGATAAATACCCTCGATCCCCGAGTAAAACACCTGCATCTTTGAACGTTTTTGGCAGTAAAATACTTTCTCCAAGTTCCGAGTCGGCGGGGAGATAATTTTGATTTGTCCCATCATTTCCTTTAACTTGATATAACCACGCAGGAGATACCTGATCATCAGGTTTAAAAGTTTCTTGTAAGTTAGCTTTCGCTATTTGCAGGTCACCCAATTGTGTGTTGCCAACTAATCGTACATTTTGAATAGGTAAATCGACACCAAAAGTTATCTCAGACGCATGGCTGGCACCAGGGATGCTATCGAAATTGAAATTAACAGCAAATTCTCGGTTGCCTTCAATGGCTAAAGGAACATTATTGGAAAGTGGCGTTTCATTACCGTCTACACGAACTTTAGCAATGCCATTATCAATGAAAACTGTCACAGGTACTTGGTTGTGCCCATCACTTTCAAGCTGCTGACTCAAGGCTATTAATTGATTTGTTTTTTGTGGGATCACGACTTTCTGTATCGTGGAATTGACTACTAAGGCGCATCCTTCAAAAGAACAACCTTCGGGAAATAATTCACGAGGAATCGACCAGCCATGTTCTGGTGTTTTCAACTTATTAACTTTCATCGTACTCATCAAGGAAGTGAGCTTTTTCACTGTCGTTGTTTGATCAAGACGATCTATTGTAGTAGGAACATCCTCTTGGATGTTGTCTGATGCCAAAGAGATCGTATTAAGAAGGTTGTCAATATCTTCAGATGTTATCGGTAACATCGCCTTTTGAAGGCTTTCATTCGATGGGTCAAACGATCCGATGTACGCACTTTGAGTTAAAAAACTCTGATTTTGCATGGTGTTGGGGTGCCAATTCGTTGCGTAACTCCGAGGCATATCGCGTAGCAGGCGTAAGCGAATGTTTCCGTACGTCATCTCGTAATCGTGAGGCGATGCGCCAGGAATCTCGTTAATTGCTTGGTACGTTAACTTGACGACATCTTTGAGTTTTCCTTCCTCATCAAGGTCGGGGTATCGCCAGTTTGTAGGGATTTCTTCATCAAAAGTTGGATCATAGGGGTCAGTAACTAAGGATTCCCATTTTTCTCCAATCGTTTTGAGGGAGTAATCGGCTTCCGCGCTTAAGCTGTCAATTTGATAGTAATAGGAGTCATAGTATTCCTGAGTTGGAACAACACGAACCGGAGCTGTAAGAGCAATGAGTTTTTGAACCCAATTCTTTTCTAAACCGTGGGTTACTGAGAAAAAAACGACGATTAACCAGACGACAAGAGATATCACGAAAATAGATATCAAACTAATTATTGAAACTGATAACTGTCGCCATCGAGGGCTTAAATATTTCGAGGCGACAGATAGTTCAAAAAAACGCATGGTCACCAAACAGTTACTTAGTCTCTTTATATTCTACATGCTCACGAACGACAGGATCATACTTTTTGAGTGTGATACGCTCGGGAGTTTGTGTCTTGTTTTTGACAGTGTAGTAGTGGTGGTGACTTTTTGATGATTTCAATTTTATTTTATCGCGCTTAGAAGCCATTCTTAACTCCGGAGAATAATGGTTATTACAATGCTCACAGTTTATCTGATGACAAGCATAATATTCAACCTAAAATGCACGTTCGTTTTAAAATTGGATGCGTGATTGTGCTTCGAGATCTAGCGAGCAGCCCGAGCCGCGCTTTTGGTATTGGTGATAGCCCAAACCAGCGATCATGGCTGCATTATCGAGGCTTAGTCCGGGAGAAGGCCATAATAACCTGTGATCAGGAGCTTTTTCTTTAAAAATCTGTCTTAATGCCTGATTATTGGTCACTCCACCACCAAAAATCAGAGTTTTGCAACGATATAACTCAGCAGCTTTCAAAGATTTTTTGAGAATATCTTCAAATGCGACTCTTTGAAATGTCGCAGCCATGTTACATTTTTCAGAGTGACTCAATGTTTCCGCTGCAAGTTTTTTAGCATTTTGTCCTTTGAAACTATAAAGAACCGCAGTTTTGAGACCGCTAAAGGAAAAGTGTAGGGGGCGTCCTTTAATTGTTCCGGCTTTCAATGGATAGCTATGGGGATTTCCCTCTCTAGCTAACCGTTCAATTTCAGGGCCGCCAGGGTAGGGGAGGCTCATCATTTTCGCAACTTTGTCGAACGCCTCACCAAGAGCGTCGTCGATTGTTTCGCCGATCAGTTGGTATTCGCCAATATCCTTCATGAGGACTAACGCTGTATGGCCACCCGATAGAACGACACCAAGAGCCGGGAACTCAACAGGTTCATCACAAGACATGATTGGAGCGTAAAGGTGTGCCTCAACATGGTTAACACCCATAAAAGGGGTGTCTGTCGCAACGGATAAAGCTTTTGCGACGTTGAGACCGAGGAGTACAGCCCCGATAAGGCCAGGTGCGTGGGCGACAGCGATGAGATCGATATCTTCAAGGGTAACATTGGCATTTTTGAGGGCTCTATCAAGTACAGGAATGAAAACGTCAATGTGTTGGCGACAGGCTAGTTCCGGAACTACACCACCGAACTCCTCGTGTACTTTCACTTGGGAGGAGACAACGTTCGAGAGGATGGTTTTACCATCAGCTACAACACTGCATCCTGTTTCGTCACATGTACTTTCTATTCCTAATACTAACATAAAATCCTATCTAAATAAGAGTAAGAGAATAAAACATTTTCTATTAATAATCAATAATTATAGCTAACGTTTCATCACCGAAGAGCTGATCTATGTGGCTGTATCGGGTCTAAAGAACACAAGGTTTTTGAGTCCACGGATACGGGGCATAAGATTGATCCCTAGAAGATGAGCCAAACCAAATACCAGGCGGTGAAAAGAGCTACTATACCCAAACAAGTTGAATAATTGGGAATCGTGCCCGTGCACGATTATTTTTTAGATTGAGCTAGTTTAATTAGCATTG
>JAJFMC010000248.1 GCA_021772365.1 Chlamydiota bacterium | reverse complement strand
GTAAATCCGTAAGAAATGATTTCATAAGCAAGAATATAACGAATGACGTGAAATTGAAAAAGAAAATTTTTAACAGTTAGTGTACACCATGTGATTGTCGGGCACGGGCACGACCAATTCTTCATTCACGATCGGTATAATCACGTTTATTCGTGATAAACAGGGGTATAAAGTGGCAAGATTTATAGAGTGTGAAAAGCTTGTAATTTGACAAGTTTGTATAACCCCAGCCACGGCCCCCGTCATTGCAGTTTTAGAGATAGCGAACCAATTTTCAAATATTGTATAAGCTGTGATTACGTATTCACAAACAGGAGAATATTAAATGACAATAGAAACAACACTTCCAGATAAAACAAAACATACTATCCCGGAAAGTCCTTTGGGTAAAATAGATTTGAGAAGCATAGTAGCTTTTGTTAAAGACACTCCAATAACTTGTATTTTGACGTCGGCTGTTGTTTCTTTAGTCAGTCAAAATGTATTTGTCGGACTCGCCGCTGGTGGCATTCATGCAATTGTAGGCGTCGCCGCTAATCGTGACAATATTTTGAAGAGTTTAATGTCAGATATCACCTGGATGAAACATCCCAAGTCATGTCGCTCAGCTTTTCAATACAAACTCATTCAGCTTTTTAGTGCATACAAAAGTAATATAGACAGTTTTCAGCCATGCCTCCCTCGTATGCCCATTCCACCTTTACAACAAACGTGTGATAAATACCTACAATCCATCCGTCCATTATTGTCTGAAGATGAGTATATAACAACAAAGGCAACGGTTGAAAAATTCCTAGGAAATGAAGGGAAAATTCTTCAGCAACACCTACAAGAATACGCGAGTACCAAAGATAACTGGTTAGAGGATATATGGTTAAGCTACGCTTACCTCAAGCGCAGGGAACCACTCCCCTTCAGCACTAATATTTATGCCTTAGGCTCAACAAAAAAAAGAGTGTTTGAAAAGGATGTCAACCCACAGCTAATCCGAGCATGCTATCTGATCAAAGGCAGCTTAAACTTTAAAAATATGATTGATAGAGGAACCCTTCCCCCAGAGAAGTATTATGGCATACCTGCAAGCATGGATCAATATCACAGCTTATTTTCAACAACACGCATTCCGCAAGTTGGAGAAGACCAACTGGAAACTCACGCAGACTCTCAACACCTAATCATTGTAAAACACAATCATTTTATAAAATTTGATTGTTATCATGACAATCGCCCTTTGACTCTTGGAGAGATTTGGCTTCAGCTCCAGCAATTGGATCAGATGCTTGATGAACAGAAGAGCGAAGGAAAGACTGTAAGCCTATTTACCGCTCAGGACCGCGACCAATGGGCTACTGATAGGTTAACGCTGTTGTCATCAGAAAAAAATAAGGAAACCATCAAATGTATAGAAACTGCTATTGCTCTCATTAGCCTAGAAACAGAAGAAAAAGATGCGACCGAAGACTTTGTTTCGCAGGTCTTTTTAAATCCAAAGAATCGGTGGTATGACAAGAGCCTACAAGCCATTATTGCCCCCTCTGGAAAAATAGGCTTCAATGTCGAACACTCAGGTGCTGATGGAACGATCATCTCTGCAATGATCAATCACGTGTTCTCTAGAGAAGAAAAAAATTACAGCTTACCCGACAATACAGTATTACTACCCACCCCCAAAGGAACCTCAGACCACACAGACTTAACACCACCAAGAATATTAGAGTGGGATGAGACTTCAAAAATATTTGAAAAAATACCAGACCTCAGAAGGGACTTTGAAGAAAAGGCCATTGATTATGATATAAAAATTTTCTATTTCGACAATTATGGAAAAGGGGCTATCAAAAAGATGAGGTTAAGTCCTGATGCATATATCCAAATGGCTATACAGCTTGCCTACTATAAATTGACTAAAAAGCTAGCTCTCACTTATGAAACAGCAAGTACACGTGTATTCCTCAATGGAAGAACAGAAACAATACGTACAGTCTCAGAAGATTCAAAGCAATTTGTATTGGCAATGGCTGATCCCAATTCCAGTAAAGAAAAGCGCCTATCAGCTCTAAGGGACGCTGTCAAAAGCCACGTCCAATACGTGAAAGATGCAAGTCTTGGTGAAGGGATAGACCGCCATTTGCTCGGACTAAAAGCACAGGCAAATAAATATGATATAAGCTCACCATTCTTTTCTGATAAGTCATACAACCTCGAATGGAAACTGCTCACAAGTCAAACCCCCTGTCCGACATCCCTAGGCGGTGGTTTTACACCAGAAAATAATGGTTATGGTATCTCTTATCACGTCTTTGAAGATAGAATATTTTTTAACATATCAAGTAAAAAAAGTTGTCAAAAAACAAACTCTACAGATTTTACAAATATCCTTAAAGAGAGCTTGATGGAAATGCAGGGCGATTTTATAGTCAAAACTTTATAAAATAGTCGTTAATACGTTTCTCTATATAGCAGAATCAAAATCCACTTAGGAGTTCAGCTATGTCTAGAGACAATGTATCCAACCAACCCACTGAAGATTCCGTTGATACGTTTCGAGAGTCAATTTTCGAATCGTTTTCAGAAGTCTGTGATCCCCGTATACTTAGTTCATCTATTCGCCATGAACTACCCCACATTCTTTTTATGACTCTGTGTGCAGTTCTTTGCGGAGCAAATAAATTAAAGGAAGTTGCTGTCTATGCCAAAGAACGAGAAGATTGGTTGAAATCCGTGTTGAGTCTTAACTACGGTGTCCCCAGTTACTCCACTTTCTGGTTAACTTTTGTTATGCTTGACCCCTCAGAATTTCAGGGCGTTCTGATGAAAAAGATTTGACAATCATCAAGTAAAATATAGAATTGATTCCCTATACAATCGTAAAGGAGTCAGCAATGCCAAAAAGAAAAACAACAGATAAAAATTTCACCGATCTTCAGAAAGAAATCGA
>JAJFMC010000247.1 GCA_021772365.1 Chlamydiota bacterium | reverse complement strand
AAGATTCGTTCGTATGAGGCGATGGTCGACCTCATGGCTTTGCAGATATTAACACGTATTCCCATCACCGCACCTCCCGATGTAAAGATCCGCGAGATCAACGATTTTATTTTTCAGGAGATGGGTTTTCGCTTTCCTCCGCAGTCGCTTTACGCCAAAGACATCGACTTATATACATTCCTCCCCTCTGTTCTCGACTCTAGACGCGGGGTTTGTTTGGGTGTGTCGATCCTCTATCTTTGCCTTTCGCAACGGTTAGACCTCAATCTCGAAATGATCACCCCCCCTGGGCACATCTACGTCCGTTATCGTGATGGTAATGATATCATCAATATCGAGACAACGGCACGTGGTGTAGATCCAGACTCTGAAATGTACCTGAGCATAGGAACCCGCTCCTTGCAACAACGTAATATCAAAGAGGTTATTGGCCTCGCTCATTTCAACGAAGCTTCCGTATTCTGGAACCGTGAAGAATACGGCGAAGCATTGGGGTCGTATATCAAGGCAAAGCGCTATTTACCTGACGACATACTTCTGCAGGAACTGATGGGTTATATGTATATCTTAAACAATCAGGAGAAAGAGGGAAAAGCTTTGCTTGCAAAAACGGTCGACCACCTTCCCGACCATGCAGTCAACAAAGAAACTCTCGCAAGTGATGTCTATTATGGTCATGTCGGTGCCGATGGAATCAAAGCTTTGTTTATGCACGTCGACGAAACACGAGAGTCGATTCTCAAGAAAAAAGATGCACTCGAGAAGGTTCTCGAGAAATCACCTAACTTCCGAACAGGGTATTTTGCTCTTGCCACGACATGGCTTCAGCTTCACCGAACGAAGGAAGCTCTGAACCTTCTAAACACTTACCACAATATACACCCTGAAGACCCCACAGCAGAATATTACTTAGCTATTCTGAATATGGAGCGTCTTGACTATAACAAATCGTGGGAACATTTCAAGACGGTCGAGTTTTTGACAAATGCTCGTGATCACCATCCCAAGGCATTGAAGCAGCTTAGAAAAGCTCTCACCAAGTGCTGTCCTGAATAGGTATAGGCGCCCCGTAAGCTAATTTCCGCTAACGCATTACGCTTGAAAGAAATGCCGATTTTTCCGTAAAATGATTCTCCGCCGTTCCACGATTTTCGGGTGTATTTCTATAAAGAGATTCAAGTGGAACGCCGCTGAGTCTCCCTGGGAAGGGGTTACCCAAGGGGGCGACAGAAACCACAAATAATATGTCCAGAAAAAAAGCTCACACTAATTTAATACATAGTTAAATTTTTATTTACACCACCTTAATAATAATCCCGTATTCTAAATATCATACATTAAAAACCAACTAACAATAAAACTCAAGGAGTTAACAAATGACAGCTTATTCAGAATGGTATGACAAACCCGGTGGATATACACCACAATTTATTGACATGCTCTATAAGAATGACCCCGAATATAATACCATGATCAAATCCGAGGCTACAAAAGCAGTACAAGCAATGAGCCGAAACCCATCGTTTTCGTACGAAATTTCTGATGAAGTTCTAAAGAAACTACCTACAGTTCCAATAGGCGGACTTCTTGGAGGCAATGTTGATGAAACAGCGATGAATCGATTTGAGTTTTGGGTCGTCAACACCATTCAACTCATGAGAAATCATTAACCCATTCATCCGAATGGGCAGGGCACCAAATGTTAAAAAGATTTTTCAATTCCTCTAATCTATAATTAGGATCTCCTAACTTATGCCAATTAGTGTGGATTAGGGATTGAAACTTGCATAATTAGAAAATTAACCAGTTCTTTCAACTTAAAACAATAATTTACCGATAGCAGCTATCCCCGATGAAGATCCGTAATTTCTCAGTTTATTCAAATTCGTAATCATTTATTTTTTCCGGGCAACAGATTGAATTTGGGAAAAATCAGAAGACCCTAACTGTAGATTAGAGGTTCTAAAAATTCTCTTTTAATGCTTGGTGCCCTGTTCGAATGGGTTTCTTCTTTTACAAAAACTCTCTGTACATGCTATTTTCGGCCTTAACACCTAGAAAGGATATTGAAAATGAGCAGCGGCAAAATCTACACAAAAACAGGCGATAAAGGCGACACCTCTCTATTTTCCGGTCAACGAGTACCTAAAAGCGACCCTTTTATACAGGCTCTTGGTTCCATCGATGAATGCAACTCTGCCATTGGAGCCGCTATCGCATTGATGCCGAAAGAAGACAAATTCACTTTCATTATCGAACAATTAGAGGTTATACAGCATGCCTTGTTTGATCTAGGTGCTGCAGTTGCAACCCCCCGGACTAAAGCTGTGGATACTAAAATTGAAAAAACCCGCTTCGATGAAGAAGAAACGGCGTTTGTCGAAGAATGGATCGACAAAATGACTCTCGAACTTCCCAAACTAAAAACTTTTATCCTACCTGGTGGTCATGCATGCGGTGCGATGTTACATTTGGCACGTAGCATCTGTCGTCGTGCTGAGCGTGAAGTTGTGCCCTTAACAGACCATGCTGATGTGTCTGATAACGTATTTATCTACCTTAATAGGCTTTCTGACTACCTGTTTACCGTCTCGCGCTATGTCAACCACTTGACAGACTCTCCAGAGACATGCTGGATCCATAACAAGCTCACAACTGCTAATTAATTGGAGGTACCATATGGAGCAACATTTCACAGAAGCCGTTGCCTCAGCACTACAAGATGCTTTTGCCGATGCACAGCAGCGCAACAATCCCGAAGTATCCGACAATCACCTACTCCTTGCCTTTCTTAAAGACCCGCAAGGATATTTTTCGTCAATATTAACTCATATGAAAGCAAATCCTGATTCGTTAATTCATGAGTTACAGAACGAACTCAACAGTCAGGCAACCTACGCTGATGTAACGGTTCAGCAACCAAAGCCATCGAGAACATTACAAGGACGCATTACTGATGCGCAAAATATCGCTAAGACCTGGAAAGACAGCTATACAAGTAGTGATCACTTCCTAGTATCCTACTGGAAACAGGGAAGCGACCCGTTCAATAAATGGAAAAACTCTACAGGTATCCGGCTACAAGACCTCGAAGAGCATATTAGGAAAATACGTGGAGACAGACATATGGACTCACCTAGCGCTGAAAATCAAATGCAAGCCCTAGAGAAATATTGTAAAAACCTAACGTTTTTAGCGCGCGAAGGTAAAATTGACCCCGTCATCGGTCGTGATGAGGAAATTCGAAGGACGATGCAGGTACTCTCTCGCCGGACGAAAAATAACCCAATGCTTATCGGTGAGCCTGGGGTTGGTAAAACAGCCATTGCCGAGGGGTTGGCGCAAAGAATCATTCAAGGTGATGTCCCTGATAGTTTAAAAGACAAACAGCTCATGACTCTCGATATGGGTTCGCTCATCGCAGGAACGAAATACCGAGGAGAGTTTGAGGAACGTTTAAAGGCAATGTTAGATGAAGTGGAGAAAGCGGAAGGGCAAATAATCCTCTTCATCGATGAAGTCCATACCTTGGTTGGAGCTGGTGCTACAGAAGGGGCGATGGACGCTGCTAATCTCCTCAAACCAGCACTTGCCCGTGGTACACTCCATTGTATCGGTGCAACAACACTCAACGAGTATCAGAAGCATATCGAAAAAGACGCTGCTTTGGAACGTCGTTTCCAACCAATCACTGTCGACGAACCATCACCTGAAGAGTCCATAGCCATTTTACGAGGGCTTCGTGAGAAGTACGAAATTTTCCACAGTGTGAGAATCACAGAGTCGGCCTTACATGCTGCAGTTTACCTTTCCTATCGTTATATAACCGACCGAAGGCTTCCCGATAAGGCCATAGATCTCATCGATGAAGCGGCGAGTGTGATCAGATTGCAGGTCGGCAGTCGTCCACTTCCTATAGACGCAAAAGAACGAGAGCTCTCAGCTTTAATCATAGAACAAGAAGCGATCAAACGTGAAAAGGGGCAAATCGAGCAAGCTCGGTTAACGAAAATAGAGAGTAAGATCGCTGAAATCAAAGAAGAGTTATCTCTTCTCAGGCAGCAGTGGGATGCGGAAAAAGAGCTGATTGAATCCTTAAAAGATAAAAAAGACCAACTTGAGCGCTTGCGTTTCCAAGAAGAGGAGCTCGAGCGTCAAGCTGACTACAATCGCGTCGCTGAAATCCGCTATCACAAGATGCCAGCTCTTCAGTCAGAGATCGAAGAGGCTGAAGAAAAAATCAATCAACAACCTAATCGCCTTCTTCAAGAAGAAGTCGACGAAAACCTTATCGCTGAAATTGTTTGTAAATGGACAGGTGTACCAGTACAAAAAATGCTGGAAGGCGAGGCAGAGAAGTTACTACACCTCGAAGAGGAACTTTCGAAAACTGTTGTCGGTCAAGAAATCGCTATTACAGCAGTTTGTGAGGCGATTAGGCGGTCGCGTTCCGGATTGAGCGATCCTAGCCGCCCGATGGGAGTATTCCTTTTCCTTGGGCCGACAGGTGTCGGTAAGACAGAACTATCAAAGGCCCTTGCCAAACAGCTGTTCGATCAGGAAGAGGCTATGATTAGACTCGACATGTCCGAGTACATGGAAAAGCATAGTGTATCAAAACTAATCGGTTCCCCTCCAGGTTATGTTGGTTATGAAGAAGGCGGCCAGCTCACTGAAACTCTTCGACGACGCCCCTATAGTGTGGTATTGTTTGATGAAGTAGAAAAAGCTCATCACGACGTATTCAATATCCTTCTGCAAGTCTTCGACGATGGAAGGATTACGGACAGCAAAGGGCGTACGGTTAACTGTAAGAACGCACTGTTTATCATGACCTCAAACCTTGGGTCTGATCTACTCCTCGCTAAAATGGAAGAAACCAAAGGCAATCTGACTAAAGAAGAGGTCCTCAACACCGTTGAACCCATTATCAAGAGGCACTTCCGTCCTGAATTCATCAACCGTTTAGACGAAATTTTACCGTTTTTACCATTACGAGAAAAAGATATGGAGAAAATCGTAGTGATTCAGCTAAATGAATTGGTTGGTAGGATGAAAGACCGACAGGCGACACTCGAATGGGATGAAGCCGTTGTCAAATATCTTGCTGAGAAAGGGTACGAGCCGCATTTTGGTGCAAGACCGTTAAAGAGGTTGATCCAACACGAAGTTGTGAATATGCTTTCACGAGCGATTTTGGAAGGCAAGGTCCCTGCGAACAGTCATGTGAAGCTTGTGATGAAGGACGGTGCAATTACGTGTAACATCAGTTGTGGGTCGTAGCAGTCTGCGAGGTGTTCCTTCAATTCTTTTTTATTGATACGATAGAATATTTATCACAAAAAGGTGAAAATCATTGAAAGTATATTGTCTTATATTCGATGGATATTCTGATTGGGAAATTGGGTATATCCTTCCAGAATTAAAAAAAAATAATGTCGACGTCATCACTGTGGGTTATGACTCAAATTCCGTAGAATCGATGGGGGGACTTGTAGTATTCCCTCATATCGTTTTATCAGATATTGATCCTGATGAAGCAGACCTTTTAATAATTCCTGGAGGGGAACGTTGGCATAGCGAAGATCTTGCTGATGAAATTGCTAGTATTTTGCTTCAATTTCACAAAAAAAACAAAATAATTGCTGCCATCTGTGGAGCGACGATTTCTCTTGGAAGAGCAGGATTATTGAATAATTATATGCATACTAGCAACATCAAAGAATATCTTCAGAACTTCACTAAAGAACGTTATACTGGTGACAAATATTTGGACAAACTAGCTGTCACCGACAACAACATCATTACTGCTTCTGGGTTAGGAAGCCTTGAGTTTGCTTATGAAATTCTGAAGGCATTGAATATTTACCCCAAGGATAAGTGCAAAGAATGGTATCATCTTTTTAAAGGGGTAAAAGTTTAGCAGCTCCGACAACACACCTAACCTTTGTAAAGGCGGCTCTCAAAAAACCTAGAGAATACAGGATCATTCATACCTCCTGCAACCAGGATAAAATAGAGCACTATGATCCCCAAACCAAAAGCGGGTGAAAATACTGCTACGAGCAGTCCTGAGGCCGTTACGAATACTTTACGGATCGTTCCCCAGTAATTTTTAGTAAAGTTGTTTAATGACCTGAACCGACCTAAAGAAAACAACACAAGCGTGCAAAGTGCCAGTAGAATAAAAATTCCAAAAAAAGCTGCTGTAAACAAAATTACCGACGAAAATAAACAAGCGAACCTTACAGGAAATGAAGCTTTTATATCATGAAGCTTTTCAAATGACTCATATTTGCCACCTGACTGATATTTAAATTGCCCGCCGGAAATCGTATCTTTACTTTCTTCACTAACGAAGACAAATTCCGGTTGGTGAATTTTCTGATCATTCTGTTCACCCTGATGATGTCCTTCCATTCTTACACCACACTACCTACGATGTTTGATTTTATTGATTCCGTTCAACGCTGCAACACGATATCCTTCAGCATAGGTCGGGTAGTTAAAAATATGATCGATAAAATAATCGATTTTAGCATTAAACTCAACAGCCATCTGCCCGATATGAATCACCTCTGTCGCCCCACGTCCTATAACGTGAATACCAAGAATCTCTAACGTCTCTTTGTGAAAAAGGATCTTAAATAAACCGATATTACTTCCAACAATGTGACTTCTAGCTATTTCATAGTAGTAAGCTCTTCCCACTTCATACTGAAAGCCCAATTCTTTCAGCTGATCTTCTGTGTACCCACATGTCGAAATCTCAGGGATTGTATAGATTCCAATCGGATAAAACGTGGGGAAATGGTGAGTTTCAACACCACACGCATGCCTGGCCGCCAGACGACCTTGCTCCATACTCGTTGATGCAAGACAAGGCCCACCTATCACATCGCCCACAGCATAGATATGTGGCTGGTGAGTTTGAAATAGCGCATTAACAGGAACGTACCCCCAGTCACTA
Source organism: Chlamydiota bacterium (assembly GCA_021772365.1). Taxonomy (GTDB): domain Bacteria; phylum Chlamydiota; class Chlamydiia; order Chlamydiales; family Criblamydiaceae; genus JAJFMC01. The sequence continues at coordinate 5,832 of JAJFMC010000247.1, read as the reverse complement.
AGTTCTATACCCGTATTCTGTATGCTTAATCCATCAACATTTGCAAGACGCCCTAAACAGTAGAGCAATGCGTCTGCTTCAACATCTGTACCGTCCTGAAATTTCACGTAAGCACGTTTATCTTTACGTTTGATTTCTACAGGAATCTTATTCCCCATAAACCTCATGCCAATATCAGTGAGTGCTGTCTGTAAGTGTATACCTATTTCGGTGTCGAGCAGCGGCAAAATATGATCGCGTTTATCGATGATCGTCACTTCTGTGCCTAGAGCCGCAAAGAAACTTGCATACTCCGAGCCGATAATCCCACCTCCCAAAACAATCATGGTGTCCGGAACCTTGTCAATACCAAGAAGTCTTGTCGAATCCAAAATCACTTCGTTATCGAAGGGTACTTCCATAGGGTTACGTGGTTTTGACCCTGTAGAAATAATGACTTTTTCGAAATGTACGCGATAGCTGATCCGGTACTGTTGGTCTATAACCATCATAGAATGTGGATTTTCAAAGCGAGCAGTCCCGTGAATGAGACGGATGCCGTTTTTCTTAAACTGACGAACGATCATGCTTCGTTCTTCATGGATCACATGACTCAAACGGCTACTTAAGTCATGAATGCGGACGTCATGAACATTGTGATTTTCTTGCCAATAATGCCTTTCGTAAAATCTTGTTAAGTCAATAATCGCTTCGCGAAGTGTTTTAGATGGAATGGTTCCTGAATATAAGCAGTTCCCTCCTGGATCAGGCTCTTTTTCAATAACAATCACACTTTTTCCAAGCTTAGCAGCTTGTATAGCAGCTTTCTGTCCCGCCGGGCCAGAACCAATCACAACAACATCAATCGAAACTTCTTCCATGAGTGTACTCCAGATCCTCTAATCACATATTGCCATATTACCTAAATCTTGTTAAAAGATAATTTAAACCAACCAACATTTTTTTATGGCTAAGACCAATTATTCAAAAGTTGAACTCGCTCTCGAAGAAGGACTTCGGAAGATGACGGTCACTCGTTTGTGTGAACTCGCAGATATTTCCGCCGGCATCGGACAATCGCAAGAGCCAGAAAACACTCTAACAAAAGCACAGCGGCTTCTCATCCGTAGAATTCAACTCGATCTCATGAGGTTACGTAAAAAGGATAACAAGATTTACACCAAATTAAAAATAAAAAAGAGCGAATTGACCAAAAAATTTGAACACCCGGAAAATCTAACGAAAGAAGATTGGAAAATGCTTAGGGCTATACGCAAGAAAACGAAAACCCTAATCGAAACCATCTACCCTAAAAAGAGTGATGAGGAACTTGTTGAAAAAGAACAAGAAAGACACATTACGAAGCGTTTCAACGTCAACGAAAAATGGCTCCCTTTAAAGTAAACACCCTCAAGTACCTAGCAATCTAGGATGGCACAAACTTGAAAAAGTGACCTGTTTTTAGCCCTTTTATTTCCTGCCAGTTTTGTCTCCAAATTAAAGTGCGAGCAGTATATACCGAAGTGAACTGAAAAATTGGAATTTTGAAACACGACCGGTATAATATTCACGGCTCCTAATTAGGTTAAGTCTTGACCATCCTGCTCACCTTGTAAAAAACTCTAAATAGAATGGCATTTAGTGATCACGTGTATTTGGGATAAACTGGAGCAGAAATTGGCATGATTTACAGAATGTAAAAAGCTTATGATTTCAACAGTTTGTGCCACCCCACTAGCGACCCCTCGAGAAAATATTTTTATACACTGAAATACAACTACTTAGATTCACATTCCCAAAAAAACGATATTTTATGACTTGTCAGAAAATCGAAAAGCAGATAAGGTAATACCTTCTTTCTTAAGGGCGTATAGCTCAGTTGGTAGAGCACCTGTTTTACACACAGGCGGTCATAGGTTCGAGTCCTTTTGCGCCCAAGACAAAGAAAGATGCGGGAGTAGTTCAATTGGTTAGAGCACCTGCCTGTCACGCAGGAAGTTGAGGGTTCGAGTCCCTTCTCTCGCGATTTCACAATCAACACACATCTTACTTATAGTTACACAATTAACCACTTTACATTAATCATTCGAAGCCTATAATGAATTTGGTTACACCTATTGTCAACCACTCGAAAAAACATTAGACACTCGAACGAATAACTTTAGATAATTGTACTGTTGCTTCACATTCTACGGTAACAATACGATCTCACTGAAGCGGTAAATAATAATTTAATAAGGATCATTCGATGAAAGCTCAAGCAACCTACGGTTCCAGGTCGATTTTCGGCGAAATTTTAAACTACTTTTTTATGCTTTTTGGGTCATTTTTAGCGGCATTTTCAATTGAGGTATTCCTCGTACCTAACGACCTGATTGACGGAGGAATCGTCGGTGTAGCCATGATCTTTGGTTCTTTAACCAAGAGCGCCTACATTCCCATATTCTTGATTATTTTGAATGCTCCCTTTTTGTACATGGCCTATCGATTTATTGGTAAATTTTTTCTTTTACACTTCGCATTTGCTGTCATTACGTTTTGTGTGTGGTTTTTTGTAATCAATAATTTTCTTCCCTGGCATTTCGATGGTGAGAGTTTAGAAGTCGTTGTTATTGGAGGCTCGATATTAGGGATCGGACTCGGTATCATTATCCGTTATGGTGGCTGTCTGGATGGTACCGAGATTTTAGGGATCATAATCAATCGTAAAACCGGTTTTAGCGTTGGTCAAGTAGTACTTGTTTGTAACATATTCATTTTCGGTGCAGCAGGAATTGTTTTCCAAAACTGGCACCCTCCTATTCTATCCTTAATCATGTATATGGTTGTTATAAAGGTGATGGATTACGTTATTGTTGGTCTTGACGAGACTAAATCTGTGATGATCATTTCCGCTAAATCGCAAGTAATTTCTGATGCTATCATGCATGAGCTAGGCTTAGGGTTGACAATCATGTACGGAAGAGGTGGTTATTCCGGTGACGAGAGAGAAATTCTTTATGTCATTGCTGAACGTCTTCAATTAGCTGAACTGAAAGAGATCATCCATCGCGAAGATCCCTCAGCATTCATTGCCATTGAAAACCTACACGAGGTTTCCTACGGGAATCAAGGTAAAGGGATGCTCAACCGCAACAACAAGCTAGAGATGTTGATCAAAAACATCTGGAACAAGAAAGAAGGAATCAAACCTTAATCCACACTCATGGAAGAGCACGGAAATCTAACTTATAGTTGCATCAAAGAAAAAGCACTTGAACTTGGTTGGGATGACGTTGGCATCACGGATGCCATCATTCCTGAAGAAGATATCCAAGCATATCGCGAATGGCTCGTAGCTAACTGTCATGCTGACCTGAAGTATATGGAGAATAGTATTCGTTGCTATCCTGAGGAAATTCTTCCTGGCGCTAAAAGTGCAATAATTTTCGTCAGTTTTTATAAACAGAAGAAAGAAGAATTCAATGAAGAATCAGGCCTTATTGCTTCCTATGCGCGAGGTCGCGATTATCATAACGTCCACCGACGAAGACTGAAAAAATTTATTCGTTGGATCGAAGAAGTAACAGAGCAAAAAGATATTGCCAAAGGGTTTAGCGATTCTACCCCCGTTTTAGAAAAAGCTCTTGCAGTACAGGCCGGGCTTGGTTGGTTTGGGAAAAACACGCTATTGATCCACCGACGATACGGGACGTTTATTCTTTTATCGGGAGTCTTTACAACACTAAAGCTTCCATCAACAGCAACGAAGCAGTTACGCCTCCCTAAATGTGGTAGTTGCACACGATGTATTGATGCGTGTCCTACCCAAGCTATAGTCTCTCCTTACCTCCTAGATTCAAATAAATGCTTGTCATATCACACTATTGAGTCAAAAAAACCCATCCCACAAGACATTCAAGCAAAAAACCCAGGATATATTTTTGGCTGCGATATCTGCCAGGATGCGTGCCCTCATAATTGGAGAAAGCCACTATCTGAAACAGTAGATTTTCAACCGGATTCTGGAATGGGAAGCCATCTATGTCATGAGAAAATAGGAGTGATTGAGAGCGATCCAACCATTCTTTTCGGGACTCCACTAAACCGTCGAAAGCCTAAAGGATTAAAATATAATTTCGACTGTATAAGAGAAAAGAAGTAACCGACTAGCCTTGGTTTACTTTTGGTTCTTTCTTGAAATGCTGGGTTGCGATGTTAAATTTTTTATTTACTAAAAACCCAGAATCTTTAACACTCCCCGTAAGTAAAGTCTTTTTTTGACGCCCGTTACGTTGAATATAATCTTTCGGTATCAGGTCCTGGAAGGAAACACCGCCATTTTCAGACTCCTCAATAAGGACTAGCACACCCATCACCATGCAGACGCGGCGGAACTTGTGACACTGGTATTTTTTTACTGTCTTGATCGGGTGATCTTTACCTTTAGTAGAAAACTTGAGTTGGAATTCTGTGTTGAGTGAACCATCTAGTTGACACTTGTGTGAAAGAAAGTCATGGTTATATCTGCGTTGCGGCTGTTCGTTTTTAATATGCATTAACCCACCCAATAAATAATTAAATTAAGTTAACATACTAACAAAAACAACTACAAAAAAGCAATAAAAAACTAATAACAAACCAATTAAAATATTAAACCCCACCTAAAACACTACCAAACAGTCAATTTTAAATAATTATTTATCACCCTAAAAAACTCTGCATTACCGAGTAGGTCGCCCGCAAAGCTATGACCCTGATTTCCACCCCAAACTTGTCGTAAAGGGTCTTTTTTGAGCACGCCATCTACTTCCTGTAGCGTCTTGGAAAGGAACGGAATCCCTTACCTCCGACGCTACACTCGCATTTAGCACACTCAAAGAAGTTTTAGCTGCGGTTTGGAGTGGCAATCGGGGTCTTAAGCCTATTCATTTGTAAAAATAGTTTGGTAAACGTGCTGGTATGAAGAGTTAAAGTGAAAGAATCAGTATAAATATTTCAGTTAAAGAGAATTGCTACTCCATCTAATTTCCCTTGAACTTTCATAAACAAAAGCGTATCTCAAAAATTAGAAGCATAACACTTAAGCGAAATGGAGTAAGATGAAAAACAGTGATGACAAGACACAAGCGAAAAATTTACTAGCCATTGACTCATGGAGAGTCTTTCGTATCATCTCTGAACTTGTCGATGGTTTCGAGACAATGACCGATGTAGGGCCATCAGTATCAATCTTTGGTTCTTCCAGGCTACAGCAATCAAGCCCCTATTACAATTTAGCCATAGAGACATCACAACGCATCGCTGAGCGAGGGTTCGCCATCATTACAGGTGGTGGCCCCGGTATCATGGAAGCTGCCAATAAAGGCGCACAGTCTGCCGGTGGTAATTCATGTGGTCTCGGTGTTGACCTCCCCATGGAAGACAAACTCAATGACTATATTGACAGAAGATACCGCTTAAGGTTTCGCTATTTTTTTGTCAGAAAAGTCATGTTCATCCGGTATGCACAAGGCTATGTTTTTCTTCCCGGTGGTGTAGGAACACTCGATGAACTTTTTGAGGCGCTTACTCTGCTACAGACAGGGAAGATTGTAGAATTTCCGATCTACTTGATGGGGCATTCATATTGGAAGGGTATCATTAAGTGGCTGCGTGACACACCGTTGGCAATGGGCTGTATTGATGAAAGCGACCTGGAACGGTTGAATATAACGGATGACCCTATAGAAGTTCAGGGCGTTCTGATGAAAAAGATTTGACAATCATCAAGTAAAATATAGAATTGATTCCCTATACAATCGTAAAGGAGTCAGCAATGCCAAAAAGAAAAACAACAGATAAAAATTTCACCGATCTTCAGAAAGAAATCGA
>JAJFMC010000246.1 GCA_021772365.1 Chlamydiota bacterium | reverse complement strand
AGTTGGGATTGAACTTAAACGACAGAAAGCAAATAGGAAAGTTGAGTACTTGTTGAAAGTATTGAATGTAAATCTTTATTGATAAAATCGCCCTGCGATTACACATACAAAGTAACAATAAAAACATCAATAAATTTAATTAACAAACTAGTTCGACCAATCGATACTGAATTTCAATGACGATTGAGAAGTGGAGATAGGTGAACGCTCAGGTGAAGTGAAATCATAAAACTTCACAAAAACACCCGCGAAGACCCTAATCTGGATTGATCACAGCAAAAAAATATTGCAAGGTATATTAAACCAGAGTATATATTAATGGCTTGATTCTTTTGTTCGATTACACTTAAGAGTTAAAATATTATTTACAGGCACACAAATTCATGTGGGGAGGGACAATGAGACAACAAATTCAATTTCTGAAGCACTTTCTCAGAAACCCAAATAAAGTAGGGGCCATTACCGCTCTTAACGAACAAGTTGGTGAAGCCCTCGTTAAATATATCCGCCAAGCGAAAACAATCCGCCCGTTAAAAGTCCTTGAAGTGGGAGCCGGGTATGGGAATATTTCAAAAATTATCGTAAAAGAACTAAAAGGACAGGACACTCTTGATATTGTTGAAGTAGACAAAAAATGTTGCGAGCATGTTGAAAATATTTTCCATGACAATAAACATGTCAATATTCACTGCAAATCTATTCTGAAATGGTCACCTAATTATCAATACGATTTTATTATTTCGACCCTTCCCTTCAACAGTTACGCAATAGAGTTCGTACAAAGTGTAATTGAGAGATACGAAAACATCTGCGCCAAAGGTGCAATCTTGTCATACGTCGAATATTCTGGACTCATGAGGATCAGAAACACTTTCTCTCAGGGGGAAAAGAAATCAATGATAAAAATCCGTAAAGAGTTTCTAGATTCATTCAAAGATAAATTTCTAATAGAAAAAAAACGCATCATCAACAACATCCCCCCTTGTAATGTTTACCATCTTAAGATGCCTTCCTAAGAAACTCTGCACTCCCCGCACCAACTGAATTGTGTAGGCGCTCGAATGTTTCACGCTCAATACTGTTCATTTCATCGACGAGCTCTTTCCCTCCCTTGTGTAGAGCTTTTCTTAGTAAACATAGTTCCAGGTAGCTATCCAATATTTGCTTATTGCGATTAACCGAAACAAAATCGGGGTCTTCGTAAAGGGCTTCAGGATGAAACTGACAACCGATCATCCATAACCCCTTATTGAAAGTCTCTGGCACGTTATATTCCGAAACGCCACCTAGATCCATACCGAATCCTAGCATTCCATCAACAGCAGCGTAATTGTGGGCAACACAAACCCTTTCGATAATCAAAGTTGGTAAATTTCCGGTTTCAAAAAACACGAACCTTTCTTCGGCTGTCATCGCTAAGTAATGCGAGATGGAACCTGGAATCAGTGACACTTGTAACTGGGTACCAAGATGTCCTCCCACACGTTGAATAAATCCACCATGATTTAGAACGAGGTGTTGAGCCCCCCCCCGCAAAGACCGAGGTAAGGCAAGTTGTGATCTTCGGCATAGGCTATATTGGTCTGATAAAATGTTTCCATATCTTTTACTTCAATAGTTCCCTTATCTGAAAATTTACGCATAGGGCTCACCTGTACATCCTCCCAATTGAAAGATTCTTCCGTTCTCGGAAACGTATCATTTGATCCTGGATTGATGATGCCACTTAGTAGCTCCATAACCTTTTTATCTTCCAAAACATCATCGGCAACACCAATAAAATATACATTACCTCCATTATTTAGTTTAGGATCCCAAGAGCCAACTCCGCCGGAAAAAAGGCCGTAAGCATTTGAGAGGTCTAAAAATAATTGGTCGTCGATATTTTCGATATTAGCAAGTCCAATGTGAATGAGCTCTGGAATACCGGTTCTTAATAGAGAGCAAATGTCATCTTTTCCCGTTAACTTCGCACCTCGATTGAGTACATCACGAATGATACGGTATTCACACCCTGTAATCGCCTCTTTTAAGAGAAGCTGTAAATCTATGTGTGTAGGATCGACCAATTCTACGGCTCTACGATAGTCCGCCCAACCACCACCATTAGCAGCAGCCATTACAATGTCTAGGGGTTCAAATTTTTTTTTATCTAGCAAGTAATCAATTAACTCGCGTGTTCTTGAAGCGAAAGCGTTCGATAAACATTCTTTTGAAACATTTTTTGAAACCTCTTCATCCCACTCATACATTTCATAGGTTTCTGTAAAATATTTGAGGTCACCAAATTCACCTGCGAAAACAACTTTGTATCGACTTTGAATTTTTGGCCATAAGAGATCGATCATAGCCTCTTGCTTTTCTTCGAATGCTTCCATTACAAACAAAAAAGGTGCCCAGAAAGGAAAGACCCATTCACCATTGTCGTTAACGTCGACTTCCTCCCAACTCTCATCACCCAAATCCAAAAGAACCATATGTGAAAAAATTTCTTTTACAGACTCATAACCCCCCTATTTTATACAAAAACTTGTAAGAATCATGTTTGAATATTTGTTCTCACCAAAATACTTTTTGACAAACGACTGATTATGATTACCCTTTAATATTCCGAGGATGTACTGGTCCACGACAGGTGAACCTGTTGGTTGTTCGAGTTCCTCGATCAGTTGGTAGTAGCGGCCGATATTCCCTTTAGAACCATTTTCAAAGGCCTTGACTTCTGGGGTGACGAGTAAAGGCTCATCCCTAACTAACAAACTCATGTTTAATAAAGAAACAAAGAATAAAATAAACCTTAAATCTTTAGAAAACACATTACAAACCTTTTATTAGTTTTTAGTGAATATTATACAACTACCGAACGGTTTTTTCAAGAAAAAGGAAAACCTTATCAGGGCAATCGTATTATATATTTAATTTGACTGACTAATCTCAGATCCTCACTATTGTTAACGCAACTTATAAGAGCAAACTGTGAGGCCAGATATGATTGAAAAAAATCAAAATGAATCCACTCCTAAGATAATCAGGTT
>JAJFMC010000245.1 GCA_021772365.1 Chlamydiota bacterium | reverse complement strand
CGATAAGGCCATAGAAATATACAGAACTCATGGTATTGGGAATATCCCATACGGAAAAACATTACGTTCAAACTTTGACGCTTTGACAGGAAAAATAAAGCAAGAACAGCCAGTCAAACTTAAGAAAAGTAACAATAATTCGACGATTGATATTAGTAATATCCAATCATTTTTCGATACACTCTTGCAAAAGGATGCTATAAAGGTCAGTGTTGATCGTTCAAAGAACAGTCGTTTTGGCGAAGTGTTAATAACATTGTCTGATAAAAGTGATTTATCTATTGAACACTTAAAACTTAACCTGAAAGATCTTTCTCCAAAATTTGAAAACATCGCTGTAGTTGCCGATAAAACTGTAAAAATTGAAGGTCTTACACCAAGGAATGTTGCAGGTATTATCAAAGGAATTCTCAAATCCAAAAACAGGAAAGACAAGGTGGGCTCAACATCTTCCCTGAGGGAATGATGCAGTGCCGCTGTATGGGATTCGATAAGGTTGCCTGCAGTTTCTGATTGTCGGGCACGCGCACGCATTCGGGCACGGGCAAGACCAATTCTTCATTCACGATCGGTATAGAGTGGTAATTAGTAGTCACGTTTATTCGTGATAAACTGTGGCGTGAAATGACACGATTTACAGAGTGTGAAAAGTTTGTGCTTTGAGTAGTTAGAGCCATTCCAGGGAAGTCCTCAAGAAACAGGAGCATCATTATTGTTGCCGTCTGAATCCGACCGAAACAAGATAAAAATATCAGAAGCGTTTACCTTTGCAGGCAATCGACTATATTACCAAACCCCTTCTAGCACTAGTTAGGCTAGCGGGAATCTGATTCCTATTTTGCAGGTATCCTGTCATAAACGGGGAGTATATATAAGCCGCATTCATATTTACCTGCGAAGTACCTATCTGAGTCGGTATCGGAATCAAATAATGACTCAATACGATATGAGGTGACTTTAGCCCCAACCAAAGCAATTTTCCCTTCTGATGTCACAGTGAAGCCTGAGCAAAAAGTGACTTCAGGGAAATTCTTGGTAAGGTCAAAGCTGTCAATCACCTTCTTTCCCTGTTTGTCAAAAAAGTGAAGTGTATATCCTAAGTCTTTGCTAAAAGGACTGTATGTTGCAAAATGTTCCATCGATGGGCCTGTTAAAGCAATTAATGTTCCATTTTTATCAAATGTGGAATAGATCATACGATTAATGTTATCTGATAATACTTTAACATATCCACTTTGAGAATTATATAACCCGAGAGGATAGTGAGTGCGAGAATATGTTCCTTTTTTTTCCGAGTATAGAGTTCCTGCAAGGATCCATGATTGGTCAGAAAAATGGGTTCCGTGAAACGTAATACCATTGAATGGTACATCCGGAATAGAGTGTTTTTTGAGTTCTTTAGTCTCGATGTTTAAAATAACACATCTTTTTTCTGCGTGTGATACATTGTATAAACATAGTTGATTGTTTGAAATTTTGCTGGCTGCAACGATATTAGATAACCCTAGGTGAATCTTTTCCTGAGTTCCCTTTTCACTGCAAATTTTTATCAAAAATTTATTTAAGACAACCACAATATGATTTGGAAATTTAATGACCTTTATATCTCCATTATCAACTAGAGGCGATTTCCATAAAGTTTTGTTTTCAGATTTTTTTGTTGAAATGTCAACACATGCAATAAAGGGTAAACTGTTTTTCTTTGCGTTTTTCTCTTCTCCCACCAAGTACAATTTTGATCCGTCTATAATTGGCTCAAACCAACTATGAATCAAGTAATCGAGTTCTTCAATAACTTCAATATTGTCGATAGAACTCACATCCTTACCACAAAGATTTAATAAGCCAATTTGATTAACAGTTGTAACGATCGTTGAGGTTTCTTTTTGTGTAGGTATTAAATTTAAAATCTTACTTTTTACGGAGAGTTTACTGAGTTTTTCTCTTGAGTCTGAACCATCAAATAAAAATATATTTCTTTTAGTAAAGATAACGATGCATGATTTACCCATAGTATAGATTTTGTCGGCACATGCGGATTCATCCAGATTTACCACCTCATACTTATGAGTTAAGGTTGAACTTTCCTTGTTATAATTTACTGAGAACTTTTCAGGTGTTCTATCAACCTGTAGTGGCGTTATCGAAGTGCTGTAGTTATGAAATGCAGACATTGTATTATTTCCTTGAGTAATAAAAATTTTAAATCAAATAAAAAACAACAAAACCAAAGATACTATAAGCTACCGTTTAAATAAAACGCAAATAAATTTAATTTAAAACTGAAGTAAAAGCAGGGCACCAAGTATTAAAAAAGTTATTTGAAATTCACATCCCTTATTCTTTTAATAACAATGAGTTGCATATCACCGAATAGGTCGCGCAAAGTGCTTTGACCCCGATTGCCACCCCAAACCGCAGCTAAAACTTCTTTGAGTGCGTCAGATACGACTTTAGCGACGCAGGGAAAAACTCCGTCTTTTCCAAGGAGTTACAGGAAGTAGATGGCGTGCTCAAAAAAGTTTTAGCTGTGTATCATCCCATATAAACAATTCATACTGTAAGTTAATATGAAGCAATGGATTTTTATGAAAAATCCTTGTTCCGTATTCACTCTTAAATTCCTTGGGAATAAATCTGTTATGCAGCTAAAAGCAGTTTCAACTATTTGTCGTTTGATACTTATTTCTTTTTCTTCGTTTTCAGTACGTTTTCGGTTTTTGGATGTTGAGTGATATTAGACTAAAGCTGCTGTGTTTTCCACCAAAATTTCAAACTCAGGAGAGAGCAACTGATTCAGCTGTTTTTTTAGAGATTTTAGAATGACCATAATTCCCCGCCCAATTGTAAGGTTTTTTTTTAGGTTAAGACGGCGTTTTTGGTCAATACGAATTTTCACATAACCTTTACAGGTCTTTTACTCCAAATTAACACAAAACAGTTAACATTATTATCATAAATAACAATGTTATAATAAATAAAAGGCAAGTCATGTCTATACAGTCAAACAATAATATAAGTAAAGAAATGTGGAGTTCTACCGATATGGATGGAGCCGCTCTACAGCAGAGTGGTTTAATAGTGAAAGTTGCAAGAAACTTGCTGGCTAATTTTGAAAAAGAGAACACGGGTAAATTTGTTTTTTATAATGAAAGATTAGAAATCAGCTATAAAAACACAAAAAAAAAAGAGCGGTGAACTAATCATAACAAATGAAAACGGAGTGGAAATCAAGCGACTTACTTTCCGATCTAAAACAGGCTTAAAAGATCTATTCACAAAATACGTAATCGGAAAAAGGGACATAAAAATGCTTGAATTACAGGATTGCTTGAGCTATCCCCTTCGTTTACAAAAATTGATAACACAGCCAGGATATCAAGCATCGTCGTTTACATTTGCAGGAAAACTATTCCCATTTTTAACAGGACATGGAGCAAAAGTGCTGATCACAGCGACGGAGCACGCCATAAAAGAGCTCAGTGGTTTGCAGGAAAGAGCGGAAGAACTCGTTAATTATCACAATATGCCTCGCATCAAATTCTTAGGTGCGTCCCTTGAAGTTATGAAAGAAGAGAGTGGATCAGGTAAACTGGTTTGGTAGGTCAAAGGAGAAGAAACTCTTCAATTAACCTTTAAAACACCTGGACAAATGAGTAATAACGTAAAGTATCTCCTTACG
>JAJFMC010000244.1 GCA_021772365.1 Chlamydiota bacterium | reverse complement strand
CTCCATTGCTCTATGAGTAAAGGCATGATCGTTTCTAAGTCGTGATGTGGGGCTTTTTTCTTCTTCATGCTATAATCCTTTAGCAAAAATCTGTTGTTTATCATGTTCTGTCATGATCCTCCACTTACCTTCAGAGAGATCTTCTAATGACAACTGGCCAATTCGTGTGCGGGAAAGGTGTGTGACGCTGAGCCCTGTATTTTGTATCAGGATGCGTACTTCACGTTTTTTTCCCTCTTTAACAACGACGCGCACTGTGGTGTCGTCGATTTTCTCGACTTCCTGCGGGCGGACATATGTTCCCTCCACTTCCGTTCCCCTACGAATCGTTTGCAAGTGCATTTGCGATATCGGGTGATTAACCTTTGCTAGGTACTCCTTCTCTATATCCGAAGAGGGGTGGATCACCTGCTGGGAAAAATGCCCGTCGTTAGTGACAATTAACAGCCCTGTAGTCTCTTTATCCAAGCGGCCGACAGTGAACAGGCGATGGGGAGTGTTTTTGAAGAGGTCGATAACGATTTTCAGATTTCTAGCGGCGCTATTAGAGCAAAGGTAGCCGCGGGGTTTGTTCAAAAGATAATAAACCTTTTCCTCTTTTACAGGTAGAGGCTTTCCGTCGATCTCTATCGTGTCTGATGCACTGACCATCGTTTGCGGGAGAAGCACCACTTCACCATTGAGGGTAACTCTACCTTCAAAAATGATGTCTTCGCAATGACGTCTTGAAGCGACTCCGGCCTGTGCCATGACTTTGCTAAGGCGCTGATTTTCAGTCTGTGTATTTTCCATGGAGGGTGTTTCTTAAATTCTTTTGCAAGAACATCTTATACTTTCTCGGGAATAAAAGCAAATCATGAAAATATTTTTTTAGAATCTTTCAAAGCGGAGGAACGGAGAATTGGTTTTTCCTGTAAAAAAACACTTTAGAATTTAATGTTTTCTTTGACGAATAGGCCTGTTAGACGCAAATTGTTGGCATTAACGGTTAATTCAATACCCCTAATGGAAAGCGGGTCATACGCAGAAATCAACGATGATTTTGCTGCACTACAAATTTGTGGGTAAAGAAGCACCTTCGTCCCATTGTCAATTTTATTTGGAAGTTTGTTGATTACTGCCCTCGCAACTTTTGTTGCTAGTTTTTTTGCCTGTTTATCAAATGTTTTCTCGACGATCGAATTGTAGCATTCATAAAAATTTTCTTTGTCTTCAGCATCGATATAGGAACTTTTAACTAAAATTTTGAGTTGTAAGTCGGTGATTTTCTTTTGACTACACGAGTAAATTTTTATATATGATTTATGGGCTGTAGTGATCGCATCGAGGAGCCACTTTTCGTGATCGGGGATGTTGGACAGAATGTTGGATTTCTCGATCACATTCACAACTTCTTTCATGATTTTTAAGCTGTGAGCATGTTTGGACTTTTGTTCTGCTCGGAGAAACGAGGAGGCAACTTGCCAATTAGATAATTTAAATAAATATTTAATACAGTTAATGAACCGAATCCAGATATTACTAATTTTTTTTAGAAATCCGTTTTGCATTCCATAGGTGCTAACAACACGTTTCAGTGCTGTCGCATAATTTTTTTGGGTGATGTCATTATTATTCGAGAGTAGGTGATAAGATTTATTTTCAATTTGGTTAATTAAAAATGTGTAGGATTCTGTATTCATAATTATAAACTCGTTTTGATATTAGTATTTATATTTTATCAAGGTGCTAGTTGTTAATCAAGCTAAAAAGAAGTGGGGGAATCACCTTTTCTATTTATTTTTATGATGTATGTGGTATCTTATACCCTTATAAGGCATTGGGAGTAATTATGAGTATTCTTGTCATGATGAGACATGGGCAGTCTGAGTGGAACAAATTGAACCAATTTACAGGATGGGTAGATGTTCCTTTAACAGAAAAAGGTGTTGAAGAAGCTATCGAAGGGGGAAAACTCATTCAAGATATTCCATTCGATGTAATCTATACCTCTACATTAATTCGTGCTCACATGACTCTCATGCTCGCCATGCTGCATCATCATTCAGGTAAAATTCCTGTTCTCATGCATAAAGGGGAAGGTCAACAAGAAGAGTGGGGGCAAATCTACTGCGAAGAAGCGAAAGAAAAATGCATTCCCGCTTATACAGCCTGGCAACTCAACGAAAGAATGTACGGAGAATTGCAAGGACTAAACAAGGCCCAAACTGCTGAGAAATATGGTGCCGACCAGGTGAAAATCTGGAGGCGTTCTTACGACACTCCACCGCCAAATGGAGAAAGTCTAGAGATGACAGCACAAAGGACGATCCCTTACTTTGAAGACGAGATTGTCCCACACCTAAGAGATGGACGAAACGTCTTTATCTCTGCTCATGGTAATTCCCTACGCTCTATCATCATGGATCTCGATGGATTAAGTCGTGAAGAGGTCGTCAATTTAGAACTTGGCACCGGCGTACCTATAATCTACGAGTTCCTACATGGTTCGTTCACCCGTAAAGAACTTAGCGATCTCTCGTAATTACCGCCAATACCCCAAAGGGGCTGTTGCTTTTAACCATACCTTGGAATAGAATAGGCATCATTCATAAGCGAGAGTTTCATGGCTAAAGAAATATATCTAGACAATTGTATGGCGACGCGCCCTTCGGAACGGTCGATTAGCAAAATGATGCCACTACTTACAAAGCAGTGGGGGAACCCTTTGAGTCCACATCAAAAAGGGCACCAAGTCAACAGTCATATTGTCGAAGCACTAAACAGTCTCTACGAACTTCTCGGAGCAAAGAAAATCGATGACGTCGTCTTCACCTCATCAGGTGCCGAGGCGGTTAACCAGGTCATTCACTCCGTATACTACGACCAAACATTAGAATCGGGAAAAAATCATCTCATCACTTCCAACATCGACGAAGCACCTGCAATCATGGCCATTGGGCGACTTGAAGAGAATAATTGTATGGGGAAAATGGTCGATGCAACGAAAGAGGGAGTGATCACTGCTCAGACGATTGCCGATGCAATGACCCCTCGTACTGCTATGGTCTCTCTATCATGGGCGAATGGTCTTACCGGGGTGATTAATCCTGTTCATGAAATCGGTGCTCTCTGTGAAGAACGTGGCTCCTGCTTTCATCTCGATGCGACACATGTCCTTGGAAAACTCTATTTTGACCTGGAGGATACAAAAGCGACACACATCACATTCAATGGCGATCACCTCCACGCACCCAAAGGTACTGGTGGCTTATGGATTAAGGGTGGCCGTCGCTGTAGTCCTTATATCGTCGGTGGTATTGAGCAGGCAGGTCTTCGTGCTGGAAGTTTCAGTACAGCAGGTTTAGCTGCACTAGGAGAAGCTGCTACTGAAGCGCTGGATGCTCGTGATCTCCTCTGTACAGAAATCGCTCGATTACGTGATAAATTTGAAGAGGGTATTATTAAAGGTTTTCCGAGTGCTGTCCCTTTCT
>JAJFMC010000243.1 GCA_021772365.1 Chlamydiota bacterium | reverse complement strand
ACACCTATGATTTCATCACCGCTCGTTACGATGTTATAGTTGGGTTCTTTAACAGCTGAGCCTTCACCTCTTGTGACGTCAAAGTATTCAAATGTTTTAGCCCAACCATC
Source organism: Chlamydiota bacterium (assembly GCA_021772365.1). Taxonomy (GTDB): domain Bacteria; phylum Chlamydiota; class Chlamydiia; order Chlamydiales; family Criblamydiaceae; genus JAJFMC01. The sequence goes on along the minus strand of JAJFMC010000243.1, from coordinate 4,688 downwards.
AGGGCTGATAGTTTGGCATGCAAACATAAAGGCTGGTGCATTGTCTTGAAAATTTACTCCTAGCTTTTCTAAATGTTCCCCTATCATCTGTAAACGTTTTAGTTGATTTAAGCCTGATTCTCTAAGGCTTACAGGTTCTCCATTGATATAGTAATTTGCTCTCTTTAGATCACCGTTAGGTCCATAAAATTGTGTATTTAGGCCAATATCCTTTGTTTCTTTTGTCTTCGTATTATTAAATTTGACAGTTACTAAGTAATTATCATCTTTCATATGTGACTCGGAACTTCCATAAACAGTCCCCACTAAACCGGGCATATGGTCTGTACTAAGAACGGTGGCTTCAGTAGGAATAGGTATCCATGGTATAATATCTCCCGTTGCTATAGATACCGCTACCGGCATTAATTGAAGCCGTTCTTCAATTTCTATCAACTCTTGTTTCAATTTTTCTAAATTGCTGAGAAGTGGAGTTAGTTGTTCATCCAGAGGGGGGACTTGTTGTTTTAACTGTTGAATCGTTTGTTCAACTTTTCTTATATCTAAACGTCTGCTTTTACCAAACTCGAATTTTTTGGAGCGAATACTCGCTATCTCTTTTTCGTGTTCCGCTATCTGTTTTTCAAGATGAAGTATTTCATTCTCAATTTTCTCTTTTTGATCGGGAATCTTTTCTATGTCACTAATTATTTCCTGCCTTCTTTGGTGTAATTGCTTAGCTTCTTCAATGATTTTTTTTTGAGTATGCATGGGTGCAGAACTCTTTGAGGTGGTCGAAACGCTAATGATTCTTTGAGAGGTCTGTGTTAATGAGACTGAACTCGGACTTATTAAATTAGATTTCATTTCAATGGCTATTTTTATTAGAGTTTTTGCCAGTACTTTATCTTCATTAGAACAAAATTTGTAGTTTATTATTCCCTCAAGATCCGAGATAATTAAGTCCATATCTTCGGAAGTTAGTTTTGAAAGATCATGAAGTTTTAATTTGATAGCGTTTAGCTCTAGCCTCTTAACAGTAGCTTTCATTTTTGCAGTTTCTGTTTCAATTTTTGTAAAGGGGCTGCTTGAAGATGTTCGCATTACTAGTTTTAGTTCTGGTATTTGACTAACTGTAAGTTTGATTTCCTCTATATCTCTATCAGTTAAGTTTCCTTTAATTAATTCGGAACTGGCACCATCTAGAGATTTTTGCATACTCTTTAGACATAATGTTGCTTCATCTGCGTTCCCCTTATTCAACAAAATGCTCATTTTATGACCAGGTAGTTTCGTGGTTTCTGTTCCAGAATTGACTATTTCAGTATAACGCGAAGTTGAGGTTACTAATTGATCCACAATTTGATTAAAACCTGACGACATATCACTCTCCTTGTTTAATTAACACACGGTCTTTAATTAAATTATATCATAAACTAATTAATAAATGAGTTGTTATTTTGTTATAAAATAACAAATACATGTTTATCAGCAATGAAATTAATAATTTTTTGTACTTCTGCGGGGTGAGTAGAGGTGAAGGGGTTTCCATGATATTCGCCCATAATGACGAAAATTTTGCCTGATTTGGCTTTTATGGTGGGTGTGCGCCTTTTAAGTGACTCTAATAGAGCATTTTGTCGAAGAGAGAAGGTTTGTTTAATGTATACCTCTTCCATGCGAACGAGGATATCTTTACCTGTATTTAATAGTTTGTTTTTTAAAGCTGTGAATTTTTGAGATTGATAATCCTTCTGTTTAACCAGGTTCTCATAATCTGAAGGAGGGAGGAGTTTCGGGTCATCCTCCAAGTGCCTCAGCCCCCTGATGAGAGTTGTGAAACTGCGGGTAATTCTTTCTATGTTATCAGACGTTCTGAGGTTCTCCAGAACATCTACTGCTTGGATGAAGTCTTTAACATCGGGGTTTTGGTAGTATTCTGTCACCCATTTTTCGCTGAGTTTGTGGTCCCATCCTGCGATATTTTTCCCTTTCAGTAATTTTACCCGCCACGGCCCTAGCTTTCTCTCTTGATTGATGAGGTGATCGTAGCTTGAGTTTTTGGGGCGTTCTATGAGGATGAGATCTATAGAGTCTCGGTAGTAGGTGTTGATAACACGTTCGATTTTCTTGAAATCTTCTCTAGAATCGTGATCTTCCAAAAGGAGGACAACGTCTGCTTCTTCTACAGAATAGACATTACCGACTACGACGTCTTTTTTATCAATATGTGTTGAAATGGTCATTTTAATTTCACGTTAATTAAATTAACTGTAATTATCGCAAAATTATAATTTTTTGTCATTAGGTAAATATCTATACCGATAGTGATTCAAAATTTGGGATTTTGAAACACGATCGATATAATTTACACATAATAGACGTCATGAACGGCTGTATGGTTCAGGGATGTGGTCTCAGAGGATGTGACTGTAGGACGTGGAAGGGTATTTAACAGGTGATTTGTTTGGTAGGTTTCCCATTCAGTTTCAAGTTGAGTCTTTTGACTTTCGAAATTGCTATATTTTGCGATAAGTTTTTCGTCACTGAGGATTGCTTCGTTTGTGTGCTTGAGCATAAACAAGGCGCGGTCGCTGGAGAAGCTGATGTGGCGCGAAATATACCCTTTGAGGTCCTGGGACACTTCGTTTGTTAGAATACCGGCACCGTTCAAGTGGCTGCAGTAATCTTCTAGGGAGTTTGCCACGATGGCTATTGAATCTTCAGAAAGAAGTTTGCGTATCTTCAGGACGGTTTCTGGGCTGTCGAGATCATATTTGAAGGGTTTGTATTTGCGAAGGTTTAACCCTAAATTCGCGAGTGCAAAAGTAAGAAAGGGCACGAAACAACCAAACACGGAAGTGAGGACGATACCCAATACCGACAGATCATCATGAGCATAGACTGTAGTCAATATTGATGCGGCTACAGCCCCCCACGAGAGTAGGATGCCGATGGCTAACTTACTGATTGTTGCCTTGCGTTTGCTGTCTGAGTAGTGCGGTGATTGCTCCTCCCAACGTTTAGTAGCATCGAGGATAGCGGTTTCATTTATGGGTTCGGGGTATGCGCCAAAAGTGCAAATTGTCATATAAAACTCCATTTTTTCTCGTTATTTTAAGAGGATAGATGAACTAGAGTCAATGAAATTATCGAGGTTTCCCCTTGACGAAAAGATCTTTAATCCATTATGGTTATGGTATTAAAACAAGCCCAGGTGGTGAAATTGGTAGACACGCCAGATTTAGGTTCTGGTGCCGTAAGGTGTGTAGGTTCGAGTCCTATCCTGGGTATTTCATTTCTCATAAACAATCATCCCAATATATGAATAGTAGTGCTATCGGTATCGTCTTTTCTCCTGACAGCAAGCAGGTGTTGCTCATCAAGCGTTGCGATGTGCCTGTTTGGGTCTTTCCCGGCGGAGGGATCGAGGATGGCGAGACTCCTGAAGAGGCTGTTGTCCGTGAGGTCAAAGAGGAAACGGGGTTGTCAGTCATAATTTCCCGTAAAATTGGGGAATATACCCCAATAAACCGTCTTTCCAATTACACCCACGTTTTTGAATGCCAGACTGTAAATGGAGAGCTCTCCACCGGTGAAGAAACTCGTAACCTTGGTTTTTTTTCATTTTCTGAAACTCCTTACCCCTTTTTGCATGTCCATCAGAATTGGTTGGACGATGCTTTGACTTATTCTACTGAAGTGATCAAAAAAGAGGTGGAAGGGACGACTTGGTGGCATTTTTGTAAGTTTTTGGTCATTCACCCTATTCTCATGGGTAGGTATCTGCTCTCTTGGGTGGGGCTAACAATTAATTCTGATCCAGAATGACAATAATATGTAAATGTTCATGCAATGTCGTTAATTTAAAATAATTACTTGTGTAAAAAAAAACTCCCCGTTACCGGATAGGTCGCCCGCAGGGCTTTGGATTAAAGCACGAATTGCTTTTGTTGTTTAGAGAGTGTTGCTCAATTAATTCTCATCAGTGAAAAAAACAATTCTGGCTTTAATCCAAAGCCCTGCGGGCGACCTATTCGCTGATGCAGTGTCTTATAAAACAAGTAATTATGTTAAGTTGACGGCATTGAATGTTCATGTCCCAACAAAATATATAATTTGTCTTAATGGCATCTTAATGGTAGTTTGATATTTTTTTACTTCTATAGATTAATTGAAGGTAAAGCGGAACATCATGTTCGTTACAACATTGAAAAAAGCACTATTAGCATTATTATGCGTCATCCAAACCGTTGCTGTTGGCGAAACACTGGGTCCCGAGACTGAATCCGAATCCTCAGTAATGACCCAAACTCGTTATGTGAAAGAAATCGACGTTACAGAGATTCATCTAAAAAATGGAATGACAGTACTCATTAAACCCACAGACTTTGAACCTGACGAGGTGTTCGTTCAACTTATTGCACCGGGTGGTTACTCGACATTGGACAAGGGCATGAGACCCTCAGGGATCCTAGCGGCGAAAATAGCTGTAGAGTCCGGATTGGGAACCTATTCAGCCAATGAGCTAACATATATCCTCTATAGAGACACGATCGACTTGAACATATCTATAGAGAAGACGCATCGTTTGGTTGATGTGAACTCCCAACCTGAGTCGCTAGAAAGTGTCCTTCGTATTCTGTCTCTGATATTCAAAGAGAATAAATTAGCAAACACATCAAACGCGGGAACAACATAAGGTTCAA
>JAJFMC010000242.1 GCA_021772365.1 Chlamydiota bacterium | reverse complement strand
TTGGAGTAAAACGAGGCATCGTTTTTTTAATTAAGTAAAGGTATATACTGCTCTCACTTCAATGTGAGAGTTTTGGCAAAGTCGGCGCCCTAGCTTGCTCGGCAGGGAAATTGCCAATAGCCATCTATGGGTGATTTTCATGCTGAGCAAGGTCGGGATGCCGGTGCAGGAAAAATTCTCAGATTGAAGTGAGAACAGTATATACGCAATAGTCCATTAATAGCGTCTCACTAACATCTACCGAATAGCAAAAAAGCAATGCCTTGCTTTATTCCAAAGCGCTGCGCGCGGCCTATTCGGCAATGCGGAGTTCTGCGAAATCATAAAAAACATCGTTTAGAGTGTTCTATATCCCTGTAGTTCAATCGGATTCTAAAGTTGTTGATTTGCCTGTTCCCTCTTTTTCTTCTTTCTGATTGAATATGGATAAAGGAACATATTGCGAGGTTTATGTAATGGACTACTGGTCTTATGAACGTTCTGTCACTAGTAGTGGTGTTTGGATAAGAAAAGCCATTCCTTGGGAAGAGAAAAAACCGAGTAAACGTCATTCTGACAGGAAGATCACACACGTCTACGAGTGTTTGGTCAATACGAAGCACAAAGAATATTATAGCGATCACACCCTAACGAATATTTGGTTTAAAAGCTGTGCGATAGTTATTGTTTCTCCATTGATCACTGTGATGCAAACGATCTACCATTTATTTGGGTTTGGACTTATTAAGCAAATATTTGCAAATAAAGGAAAGAGCGAAGGATTATCATCTCGATGTATCAAGGAATTAAAGAAAATATACCTCGTTCCATTTTATGGGGTTTGCCAAACCATCCTTGCTTTAGGTATCGTTCTCTGCAGTCCTTTCAATAGTGAAATAGCATACAAATTAAGGTGGAGGATTGGGAGAGTACAGCAATACTCTGAAGCAGAAAAGTATTTTACAAGTACCTTCGAACCTATTTTCCAAGATGAAGTTAAAGAAAAAAAGATTTCTAACCTGATTACTGATGTTTTGCAACAAGACAACCAGTTATTTAGAAGGATTTTGAAAGTTCCTTGCTATAAAAGTCGTACGCACACCAAATTTGTTGACCAGGACAAAGGTCACGCTGAAAACCAAGTTGAGTATTATTGTCAAAGTCATGACGAGCTTTTTAGACTCAACAGGAAAGACCATCGCACGATAAATCTGAAAAGATCTCTGATGCAAAAAATCAATGCCAGCTACAAAAAATTAGAACAACACAAAGTTCCTCCCACGCCATCACGAGTCGCATTCGATTTAGAGAAAAATGAGGTAAAACCTATCTCTAAGAAGTCAACGTACAAACTTGTAAAAAGATATAAGAGTAAGCTTCGCCGATCACACACCAAATTTAATACCCGAAAAAAGCGTTTCCTAGCACACTCTCTTGACGAAATTTATCAAGGTACTCTAGGAAAATATGCCAAAGAACTCGTCAAAAACAATTACGACTCCCCTACCATCAAAAAAATTGGAAAAATGCTTCGTAAAAAACACTCAAGTTCATTAAAAAACTTTCAAAATGTATGTGAAGAGAATGAAAAGTTTCTCCCTAATCTTAAAATTACAACAGCGACCAGGAAGTTAAGGCAAATCATACGTTCATCCACTTTTGCAGAGATTGTGAAAAACGACTTTTTGCTTTTTGAAAAAGAGAGGAACTTTTACTTTTCCCTCAACAAGTAAAATCATAAGTGCTGCTTAATATATTGCAAAAGGCCCTCGCAAGAATCTTCTAGCATGTCAAGGACGAGATCGAAATCACTAACACCGCCATAATAAGGGTCTGGAACTTTTTGATCGCGATAAGAGCTACTAAAAGCAGTCATTAAATGAACTTTAGACTTTTCTTCAGGTGAACGCGCGTAGTGATATAGATCATTCAAAACTTCATGGTCAGCGGCTAATATATAGTCAAATTCATTGAAATGATCAATCTTAAAAACCTGAGCCCTACTTGTCAGTGTGATTCCTCGTTCTAGAGCAGCTTTTCTCATCCTAGAATCAGGAAGTTGTCCGACATGCCAATCCCCTATACCACAACTTTCAACATGTAATTCTAAAGAGGAGTCACAGCCTTCAACAAGATGTTTTAACATCCCTTCGCCGGCGGGAGACCGGCAGATATTCCCTAAACACACAAACATTATTCCAACCATCAGTGATCTCCTATCAACCTACATCTGCAGCACAGCGAAAGCCATACGTTCCGTTAACTGTCCCTGGATTGTTACGGTGTCGTCGTGAACAGCGCAAATCATCTCTGAGACTTTTCCAACACCCACCTCTCAACACGCGATAGACCCCTTGTACAGGCCCTTCCGGATTATCAGGCTCCTGGATAGATACTTCATAGTAGTTATATCCATACCAGTCTTGACACCACTCATAAACATTACCAGCCATGTCATACAATCCAAACGCATTTGGAGCATAACTCATGACAGCCGTGGTATCCGAACTGAAAAAGTTAGCCTGGTTTTTCTCTATTTCAGAACCTGTAGGATAAAGAGCATCTTCATTTCCACCTTTACTCGCCACTTCCCATTCTGCCTCTGTAGGCAACCGCTTTCCGATCCAGTCTGCATATGCGACGGAACCGTACCACGTGACTCCAACGACGGGATGTTTTGCATAGCCTGATTCGATACTTAACTTTCCTGCGGCTCGTTTGATTCTAGAATCCTTAAGACGTATTACATCATGATGGAAGCTATCTTTTTCACCACCGAGCACTTCGAGGAATCGAACAAATTGCTCGTTAGTGACAGGATGTACATCGATTGCGAAACCATTAGCTCCGACTTGGTGTTTAGGCATTTCATCTCTATTACCATCACTGCTTCCTCTAGTGAAAACACCACCTTTTATCACAACCATTTCAGTGAGGATAGGTTGGATATCTATTACCTCTTTCTCTTCGGGTACATAGTGTGTGACGGTACTGTCTATGGAGAAAATAGCTCCTGGGTCGTGGTCGGTAACAGGACGTTTAAGCTTCGCATCATGCAAAACGGGTTTTAGGCTTTCTGCATTTTGTGGCGGTTGCATTACCTTCGTTTGTACTGCAGCAGCTTGAGGAGCAGCCGCAGTTGCTGGAACTAGTTGTGGAACAGGCTGTTCTGTAGATGAAGGCACCTTAATACTCAATGTGTCAGCGGTTTGATGAAATTCCGTCGCAGTTACTGAAGATGGTATCGTTGCTGTAGTTTCTTGCTGAGCAACGATTTCCATGGTTGGTTTCTGCTCTACAACCTCCTGTACAGGAGCGCTGATGGTTTCACTGACACTTCGAAGAGTGGGAAGAAGGAGCTCCACGCGTTTTTCGGGATCGCACTGCAAGCAATTTTTTATAAGGGTATCCCAATTCCACCTAAAGTCGGATAAACATTTTGAGGGCATATCGATAAATCCCTCAGGAAATTTCCCCGTACTCAGGTAGTAAGCGAGTACACCGAATGCATAGACATCAACTTTCACGCTCGTGGAAGCGGGATGATTAATCTGCTTTTGTTCTGGTGCTAGGAATGCAAATGTTTGCAAAAACGACGCTTGCAAGGGAATAAGTTTCTCTTCAGGAGATTCGGGATTGGGATATAAACCGGTACTTCCTAAGGGGGGGGTGATATCTACCCCTAGCTCTAGGGCATCTGCAACATTTTTAAATGTACGATTTAAGATGGCACCAGGTCCGACTATACGTGTAAGACAGAAATCTGAGAGAAGAAGTTTTACTCCACCGTTGCCTTTACTAACGAGTATATTGTTGAGTTTAAGGCCACAGTGAGAGATACCATGACCACTGTCATGAGCGTAGTCTAGAGCATCTGCAACTTGCTCTAGGAGATTGTATAATTCCGACTCACAGAGTTTTTTACGTTTGGATATGATAAACTGTGCGAGGTTTGTTGTTTCTCCTCTTTCATCGACAATGCAATCGGTAACGAGGAAATAGAACCCATCAGCGTAGGAGATGTTGTGAACTTTCACTATATTGGGGTGATCAAGGGAGGATAATTTTGATACTTCCTCTTCAAATCGCTGGATAAAAGCTCGATCTGAAGAAATCTCATGCGGAAGTATTTTCAGAGCAAAATGCTTTTTCATAAAACGATGTTCTGCCAGGTAGACACTACCCAATGGTCCCTGACCAATTTGTTTTATGATATTGTAGTCACCAAGAATTTTTGACTGGTCCATAGCTCAACTCCCCTAGATATTAGCAATTGGAAACTTGCTATACCCAACTCTTGAATTTGTTTGGGTATATATTGTGACATTTGGTATTCCATACCTGAGCTAATAGAATATTGTCAGTGATGATTTTCTGCAAGTATAGAGCTTGCCAATAACAGGAATTATTGACCTTTTGTTTTATCCAAGTGCTGTTGGGCAGCTTCACCAATACGGCTATACTGGTACCAGCCTTTTGTTTTATCGATAAATCGTTGGGCGCTTGAGCGTAAGATAACGCGCTCGCGATTTCTTAATGTGATATTTACATAATTGTCGTAGAATCATTCAATATTTTAATTCATAAAGAGAGTATTATGAATAAGATTGAAAACATCACATTAATAAATCCCTTATTGTCAGAAATTCAG
>JAJFMC010000241.1 GCA_021772365.1 Chlamydiota bacterium | reverse complement strand
TTGGGTATACATTCATCTTATTCCCAGGATTGTGATTAAAAGGCACGTGAAAAAGTGGCGCCCCCCCAGTAGTTTGTATTAGGGAATACGCGGTGACGAATACGTTTATTCGTCAGATAGGAAGCTGAGAAAAATGGCTCTATTTCCCAACACTTCCATGTTGTCGGTAGAGAAACGGTACACAGTATGTCCAAGAAACTCGAACAATCATAGGAGTAATAGAAGGTGTTATAACGGGAAGATCCCCAACCTATCGATGCTGCTAAGTCAAGACCCACTTCGAATTCCTTACATGGGCAAAGTATTTTTTCCCACAAATGATTGATTCCGTACGTGAGATACCACCCCTTAACCTCATCGACGTCATAATAGGCGACAAGGGTCGGGCTGAGACAGGTTTCTAATTCAAAACCAAGAAATAGTTCCCAAGTGCTAGGGTCATCGATAGTCGGAAAAATGTAATGAATCGTACCTATTGAATAGTTGAGTTTCAACTCTCTGTAATTGAGGGTGTTTGAATAGTCAAATATAAGGTCGATTTCACTAAATTTCCACGAATGACCATTGATATTTGTTGCATCCATGTTTCCCCATACAGCAAGATTAAACCCACATTTAGAAGCAGAAAATTCGGGTTGCAGTACTGAGTCATTTACCAAGTTTAAACCTCTCCATACATATTTGCTGCTATATGTAAGAGAAAGTGTGACCTCTGCACACTCATCCCAACAGCACTTGTTTTCCACTTCTGATGTGCCTTTTTCTTGATCGAAGAAGAGGATATTTTCTCCTGGGGATTGTCCAAGTGAATTTTCGGGTTCATGTTGAGAGTAAAGTTGGGTTATACATAATACGAATAGTCCAAAAAAAAGAGTGTTACTGATCATATCAAGCGTTCCGAATCGGCTTAGGTCGTTATGGATGATCTATCTTTATATCAAATCTAAGAAATGGCGTCGAGGGACCAGTGCGCTTTAATTTCTGCAAGACATCATTTTTTTAGGCATATTCGTGATAAGACCATCGATACCATTAGCAATGAGTTTTCGTGCAATTTTTTTGTCGTCAACGACCCATGCCCACACTTCAATGCCACGCTCGTGTAGCTCTGCAATCCGTCTTTTTGTAGCCAGTGGATAAAAAACTGCATAGTAACGTGCTGGAAGTCGAGAAAAATCTGCAAAGTGATGATTATATTTCACAATAGGAATTAGTTGTTGTTTTGGTAGTGTGTTCTCAAAACAAAATAATACTTTTGGATTCAGGCTTCCGACAAGTATTGGTCCGTGATGAGGATGATCGTGGTTAAAGTCATTGATCACCTCAGCGACATGTGATGCAAGGTGTTGTTCTTTAACCGTTTCATCCTTAACATCGATCATCAAGCCCGTATTGTTCCGAAATTTTTCGAAAAACTGTCTTAGGGTGAGAATTTTTTCAGAAGAATATTTGTCATCGAACCATGTTCCGGAGTCAATATGTTGTATTTCCTGATAATCGATTGCATCGACTTTGTGCAACGACATTTTCCGCGTAATTCTTGTAAAACAACCATCATGCATTACCAAGGGGACACCGTCTTTCGAGAGCTGGACATCACATTCCAGAAAGTCTACCCCTAGATTAAGTGCCTGAGAAAATGCAATTTTCGAATTTTCCGGAGCATGAGCGGAGTTTCCGCGATGGGCAATGATTTTGATGGGTTTTTTACGCTCCGACGGCATCAGTGTTTCCTTGTTTACATACTTACATATCTCCATCATAACATTTTTCTTTCAAAAGGCTACTTGCAAATTACAAAAATGCACGTTAAAAAGAAAAAATGGCGCAGTGGAACCGAAATAAATTGCTAGAAAGACTGGAGAACGAGACGTTTGACGTCTTGATCATCGGTGGAGGGTCGGTGGGTACCGGTATTGCAGTTGATGCTTCAAGTCGCGGATATCGAGTTGCTCTCATTGAAGCTGAAGATTTTGCATCCGAAACCTCTGGAAAATCTACAAAGCTTGTTCACGGTGGTGTACGTTACTTAGAGAAAGCCTTTAAAAAACTCGACTACCATCAGTATGCCCTTGTCCATGAGGCTCTTCTTGAACGAAACATATTCTTATCTAACGCCCCACACCTGGCTAAAGCGTTACCCATTATCATTCCATTCTACCGTTGGACAGATAGGTTCTATTATGGTTTAGGAGTAAAGGTTTACGAGTGGATGGCTGGCAATAAAAACATTGGAGTCGGTAAATTTCTTTCAGCAAATGAAGTGAAAAAGAGGCTTCCTCACTTAAGAAATAGTGGGTTAAGAGGGGGGGTGACTTATTACGATGGTCAGTTTGATGATAACCGCATGAATGTCAGTCTTGCACTTACAGCCTTGGAAAGTAATTCAGTCGTTGTTAATTACACGGAATTTGTTGAATTCATCAAAGAGAACGATTTCATCAAAGGTGTGGATGTTCTCGATAAATTATCAGGAAAGTCGTTCAGTATTAGGGCTGGAGTTGTCGTCAACGCGACAGGGCCTTTCACTGATACGATCCGTCGAAAAGATGATCAAAACGTACCTTCTGTTTTGCAAGGAAGTTCGGGTACACATGTTCTTTTGAATAAGAAATATACACCGAAGGGTGTGGGAATGCTTATTCCAAAAACTGAAGATGGGCGCGTTTTGTTTTTATTACCTTGGCAGGGAAGTACGTTACTAGGAACGACTGACGATCCTTGTGAGATTCACCATCACCCGACAGCCCATAAAGAAGATGTCGACTATTTACTAGCACATATAAATCGATATCTCGATACAAAATTATCCCGTAACGATGTTCTATCCTCCTGGACAGGCATCCGACCATTGATCAGAGAGTCAGGCGTTAATACGACGGAGAAAATATCCAGGGACTTTCAGATTGAACTCAGTAAGACAGGGTTATACTCGATATATGGCGGGAAGTGGACGTTATACCGAAAAATGGCTGAAGATCTGGTTGATAGGTTAATTTCAGATGGCGTTATTGAAGATAAGGGGCCTAGTGTTACTGCTACAAAAAGGATTGTTGGAGGAGAAGGGTACAACGAAGATTTTGCTGAATATTTACAAGGTGTTGATCCTGATGTTGGTGATC
>JAJFMC010000025.1 GCA_021772365.1 Chlamydiota bacterium | reverse complement strand
TTTTAAAAGCTACGTGATCAAGAAACACAAAAAATTTTAGGTCATCTCGAAAAGCACACCTATCTTTATGTGAAAGACATAATATCCTACGTGAAGCTTCAATTTAATGTTTTGTACACAGTGTCTGGAATGAATAATTGGCGGAAGAAAAACGATACATTAGCGGTCGAGAGCTATTAATTCGCATAGTTTCAATGCTAATTAAACTAGCTCAATCTAAAAAATAATCGGGCACGGGCACGGGCACGATTCCCAATTCTTCAACTTGTTTGGGTATACACTCCCGCGCGACCTATCCGGTAACGGGGAGTTTTTTTTATATAAATAATTATTTTAAGTTAACAACATTGAATGTTCTCGGGGTAACAAATACTTACCAAACATTATTCGTTGCTAAATTTAATCTTAATTTATAAGTTATACGATTCGTTGATGTGGAGATTAATAATATACTTCAAGGAGGAAGTATGAACAATATTTTTAATACACCTATTCAACAATTATTTTCAAAAATAACCCACTGGTTTCACCCAGGAAAAAATAAAAAAAATCCGACAGAAGAAAAGACAAATCTTCTTTTTGATACTTGTATCAAACCATCAGAAATAAAAAAACACCCAGAAAAAATAGCGAAAATCGAAAAGCATTTCCAGGGTATATGCCAACCCGTCCAAGCAGTATCTGACATGCGAGAAGAACTGCATTCACTACTTGACTCCGACCGGTCATTTGCTGACAAAGGGAAACAAGTAGGAAAAGCATCAAGTGACTGTTTACGGTCAATGCTTGACAAGTTTCTCGCTGACGGCGAAAAGTCACTGATGGATAAACTCGGTCCAAAGCCTTGTGAATATTCCTGTGTCGTCTTCGGATCTACAGCTAGAGATGACGGTGGTGCTTACCCCGACTTAGATTTTGGATTTGTTGTAGAAAAAAAATCTCCGGAAACGACGAAATACTTCGAATTTCTCTCACAATATGTTGCCGACCGCATACACCTTCTTGGGGAATCGACGCCAGGAGAAAACTACGGCGTCCACGCTTGCTACGGAGGGGCTACACCCTTATTTAGAAGTTGGGGTTGGCGTTATCAGAATGTAGCAAAAAAGAATACCTTAAAAGAGACTCTTGCCAACCAAAAAGAGCAATACCAAAAATTGCTACACAATATATCGAAGCATATCTCATGGAGAAAAGGTGGCAGGCAACTCAAACGCCTAGTCGCAAGAACAGCGAACATTGCTGTCCCCAAAGGTATCAAACGTTTAGTCTATAACCACTTCCGCTTGCGATCATCGAAAGCTCTTCGGTACTTGAAAGCAGATTTCCAAAAGCTAGAATCTTTAGAACAAAGAATGGGGGAAAACGCCAAAACACTTGAAACTTTAGAAGCTGCGGACTACGAACTTCACCGCCTCTACTCAGCTGGGCGGCTACAAAGAGTTCGTGGTACCGGAGCTTTAATCAGTACTCCTAAAGAGCTTGCCAAATGGACGAAACCCAATATGGACCTCATGATCAAGAAAGAAGCAAAACGAGGAGCTACCAAACATGAGATGCCTGCTAGTACTCTTGCGTGGCAGATTTCAAACATCAGCGACTACTGCGATTACAAACCGACCAACGACACCCCACTAAAACAACGCCTTATCGATGAACTCCATACACACAGAACGAAAATTCTCAATGAAAAGCCCAATAACAGACATCACGTGATTACTAACGATGATGGCAGTAAAATCCCCGTGAGTATCGACTCGAGAACACAAGAGAAGTTTTTGAAAAACCTCATCACAAACAGACCAAAGCTTTGTCAGTCCCTTCCCGATTCTGGAATCATAGACGTAAAAAGAGAGCTTTGGAGATACCCACAGCTTATTATTTCACACCTTAGCCTTTTGCATGGCATTTCAGAAATGAATAGTTTCGAACGCATTGATGCTTTGGAAAGAAAAGGGATCTTAAGTACAGAGGGAGCCAAGAAGCTAAAAAACGTTTATGGGTTTCTTGTCTGCTTGCGAGCGAAATGCCAACTTCACTACAAAAGCGAGATCCATAAGATTTTCCCTTCTGAAGGAGCTAAGGAAGCATATATCGCCAATTTCGAAAATCGCCATGGAGGAAACATCGAAGAATTGCTCAAAGAATGTAATAACAAAATTGAACGCTTCGACATACGCTATATGGAAACAAATAAAGCTCTTCTCAATCGCAGAGATGAAAAACATCTTAGCTACGTGTTGAAAGGGCTAGAAGAAGAGCGTAAAAAATTGTACAAAGAGAAAGAAGAACTAAACCACATGAAAGCATTGAAAGAAGGAATGATACTAAGCGACGATGATAGAAACTATATCACCAGTAACCTACTCCCCTACCTACAAGAACTGAAACAAGAAACAATCAACTACGTTCTCCAAGGAATGAACGGTGAAATGATATAATTTATCGCACCTTATGACCCTGATTGCTACCCCAAACTTGTCGTAAACGGTCTTTTTTGCGCCCAGATGCGTAGCCTCGATTTGAAGGTAAGGGTTCAACCCCTTACCGAAAATCGAGGCTTAGCAGATGGGTGTAAAAAAGTCGTATTGATAAGCGAAAGATTTTTGTAAGAAAAGAGTACATTGGGTACGCAGCATCAAAAAAGCGATACTTTTGTGGAATTAAAGTTCATATGGTTGTGACTAGTGATGGTAAACCGATTGAATTCGAATTC
>JAJFMC010000240.1 GCA_021772365.1 Chlamydiota bacterium | reverse complement strand
GAATGGTTGACGTACGACAACAGTTGCTTGTAGTTAAAAGGGAGGGCTTCGGTACCCAGGATATGTAGCCCCATGCACAATTCATCTTCATCTGTGGAATTAAGGAGCATTCGCAAAGCTTCATTGGCGATTTTCGTATTTTGTATTAACGTATCTCTTGGTAGGTTGTGTGAGGATTTCTTAAGTGTCACAATTGCTGTGGACTTACGAATAAGGTTCTTACTTTCTAGGTCTTTCATCATATTTTCAGGGTGAAGTAGCCCTGATTGACCGAGGAAGTAATAAATGAGTGACTCAACACTTTCATCAGTGACAGTGGGGAGCCAGTTGGAAAATTGCTCACTAGTAGACTGGTTAATTCCAGTAGAACCTTTGATGAGACTATCTAACAAAGCTTTTTGCAGACAAGGCTCTGCCTTTTTCAGAACGACTAGAAGTCGCTGAAGAATCTCCGAATCTTTCAGGCCAAGAAGTCCGTGAATCGCAAAAATTTGCTCCGATTCGCTTGTTCCGTTGGATAATATATCAAACAGCTTTTCCACTTGCACATTTTGCTCACTTTTTGGAGATTGCTGAAACCACTCAGATAGGGAGCGTTCGAAGTGGATCGTATTGGCTGCCAGGTTACGATAAACAGATGAGTGATAGTGGCGTTTGATGAAATATGCAATGCAGACCACACAGATACTGGTCAATAAACAAAGGTACACGGGGTTGATAAAAGGTATTGAGAGAAAGATGCCACTTAACATCATGGCGGTCGGTTCAAGAAAAGACTCAATGAGAATTCTAGCGCGGTATTTTAATCGTTTGGGGATTGCGTTAAGCAGTAAATTGAAATTACTGTCATCGATAACCTCAAGAAACCCTTCAACGACAAAATATGCCATAATAGGGAAGATAATTGCAGGATGAATCGTCCAACCTCCCATAGCGATTAACATTACCACTGGTGAGAAAAAGAGTAAACTGGTCACACCGAATCGCCTGATCAGACGGCTGTAAAGTAGTAAACCGATTACCAGATTCGTTACACTCACCGTCGCCAATATTTTTCCTAGAAAGAGTGTGATGGCAGCACTCTTCGCTCCACCATCAGGCATTGGCATGCCCGCTGGGTCGAAATGATGATCGAAGAAGGTGAGGTAGTTAAACTCTGCAGTTACCCACATCAGGAAAATGGCGAAGTTACTTATCATTACTAATACGGTAAATCGTGATTTGAATAGTGAAGACAGAATTTGGCGGAGTTTCATAGGAGCTGTGGACCCTTGCTCTTCTTCGCTGACAGCTTGATCGTGAGAGTGGTGAAGCTGTTTGTGGATTTTGCGGACAAGCAAAGTAGCAAAAATCATACAGATGATAATAATTAAAAATATATTTTTCACGGGAATCAACCCTAGCTGCATGATGAAACCCGTAAATGCCTGACCACAAAAAACCGTCAAACTGAAAAGGACATATATCCTCTTCGCGTCTTGCATGTTGTGATATTGGTCGATAAAGGTCCAATATGAGGTGATTAATAGAGCGTCAAGTTGAAAACTCACTATCTTTAATAAATACCACAACCAATCAGCATCTATACTTAAATGCAGACAGCTAAAAATAAATGCATAAAAGGTTATAACGAGACCTATAACCCCCAAAAATATTTTATGTGAAGGAACGCGGTTAACGATCTTCAATAACACGAAAGCCGGGATAATCATCCCGCAAGCGGAGATTATATAAACGGTAGGCAAAGCCTGAGCACCGACGTGGATCAAAAGAAGGGCATCAGAGTACTTAAACCCTAAATTTATTCCCAAAGACCAGCAGAATGCCAAAAGGGCGAAGAGAAGAGCGTTTTTCTCTTCTCCAGGATATAAATTGAACAGGCGACATATCCCACTTTTCATTTCAGCTTGCGATCTCCCTCAATTAATAGGTGAATATGGAAGGTTATTATGCCTGTTTATAGCATTTAATGCTATACCCAAACAAGTTGAAGAATTGGTCTTTCTCAAAGCCAAAATTCCAATTCTTCAACTTGTTTGGGTATAGAGCCCTGAATATCATAAATCTTGATTTGAAAAAAAATCATCTGTGCTTCAACATAGGCGGACTAGACACAACGTTTTAAAATTGCAGATCACATGGGATTTATCGACGAATTTTTACGGAACGGCTCCATCATCACCCATCAAGAAAAAGACCTTTTAATTGGTTGGGGAGATAGATCCTGGAGTAGTACTCAATCAAACAAAACGAACCAGACCTTCTACTTTCCGGATTTTTTTCTAGAAGATAGCAAACCTTGGTTTACACACGAAAACACCAAAGTCGTCTCAATCTATGATCTGAAAACAGAGTTGAGCCATGTTTCTCATCAATGCAGTGAAAAAGTGGTTTGGCAACCTCCTGATCATAATTTTTATCAGTTGATGTTTCACGAGCTGAAAGAAGACTATTTAAAAACAGGTTTACTGGATAAAGGCGTACCCTTTGTAAACTCAAGAGCAAAGGGGAGAATGACTCCTTCAAGTATTGCCCGGTCTCTACTCTCGTTGTTAGAGGTTTACGAACACTCCTCTTGTTTTATCTATGGCTTTTGGGACGAAAAGCAGGGAATCCTAGGTGCCACCCCTGAAATTCTTTTCAGAAAAAGGCAAAATAGTCAAAAAGTAGAAACTGTTGCGTGTGCAGGGACATGCTCTAGTGACTCAGAGGTATCAGCTTTTTTAAACGACGCCAAAGAATTAATGGAACATCAGTATGTAATCGATGGTATTGAGAAGTGTTTATCCCCCTACGGTAAGTTATCTGTTCACGAGATGAAAATTTTGCATTTACCACACTTGAAACATATGTACACACCGATTACTCTAAAACCCCACCAAAATGTGGCTTTCGAAGAACTCGTTAAAGTACTGCACCCCACACCCGCATTAGGCGCACATCCGAAAGAACAGGGGAATGTATGGTTGCGGGGAATACAGAAATTGATAGACCGCAAACGATTCGGCGCACCGGTTGGGTTCGTTGAAAATGATAGCGGCCTTTTCGCTTGTTACGTAGGAATACGAAATGTACAGTGGGATGACCATCAGGTGAGTGTTTTTGCCGGCGGTGGCGTTGTTTCGCAAAGTGAGTTGGATAAAGAATGGAACGAAATATTATTGAAACTCAGTACAGTCAAAAAGATGCTGGCACTAGAAACTCCTTCCTAGCGCACCGGGTTATCACTAGTTGCCTGAGCACTGGAGTCGCAGAATTTTGCCTGTGTACCGGAGCGCGTAACAGTGCCCTACTAGATTGTCTGGAACATGTGGAAGAGATAGAAACCTATTTTTTCTATGATGAACGTTGTGCAGCATTTTTTGCACTGGGAAGAGCGAGAGCTTCGCAACGCCCTGTTGCCATTATCACAACATCGGGAACTGCCGTTGGTGAACTGCTTCCAGCTGTTATGGAGGCATATTACAGCGGTGCTCCGTTACTCGTCATCAGTGCTGACAGACCACGAGTCTTTCGTGGAACAGGAGCCCCTCAAGCTGCTGAACAGGTGGGAATCTTCGGGATTTATGCTACTTTCGTACGAGATGTGGCAATCGGAGAAAATCCCTCACTTGCAGATTGGGGGCAAAATACTCCTGGACAGCTTAATGTTTGTTTAGAAGAAGCGTACAAGCATTCATTCGACGACCTTCCCGATTTTCCTCCGGTTCAACCGGCTAAACCGTGCTCTGACCCTAAATTTTCCTTCGATCGTGAACCTATCCGCCAATTTTTTGAAGATTCGAAATATCCTGTCGCCATCGTCAGCACATTGTTACAGAAAGATCGTGAAGCGGTCATCAACTTCCTGAAGTCAACAAACATTCCCACCTACAGCGAAGGGCCTTCAGGAATACGCGAATCCACAGCCCTCGACGAACAACGGATAATGAACATAGACAAGTTCTGGGAGAGAGGGGACAGGTGTGGCTATCCAGTTGACGGAATACTAAGAATTGGAGGTGTGCCGACAACTAGGATATGGCGTGACCTAGAGAAGAAGGAAGGTAAGGTGCACGTTTGCTCCATCAGCCAACTGCCATTCTCCGGCCTGAGTTGGGGTGATGTCGTCTACACAGACCTTTCTCGGTACTTATCGTCTTGTGATGGCAAAGTAGCCCCCTCCCAACAACTGATCGACAACGATCGTAAAAGATACAATCAACTAAATAAACTCCTAAATACTCATAAATATAGCGAACCTTCACTAATTCGCCGTTTATCGGAAATTATTCCTAAAGACTCCTTGCTCTACCTAGGCAACAGTCTCCCTATACGCGAGTGGGATCTAGCTGCGACTTTTGAGCAAAAGCAGTTAATTGTAGAAGCAAGCAGAGGTCTTAATGGCATAGACGGACAAATATCCACGTTTTTGGGATTGGCAGAGCCTAATAGAAGTAACTGGGCTATCGTTGGAGACCTCACAGCCCTATACGACCTATCAGCACCTTGGGTCTTACGTCAGATCAAAGCAAAGAATATTCAGATTGTTGTGATCAATAACGGCGGCGGAATGATATTTTCACGATTATTTAAGAACGAGAAAATGCAGAATAGTCACGATTATACGTTGAAGGCGATGGCTGACCTATGGGGACTAGGTTACCAGCGTTGCGAAGGGGAGATTGAATTGACTAACACCTATTCTCCAAAACTCATCGAGTGTATTCCCAACGCAAAAGCTACGGAAGATTTTTGGAACGAATATACAAAATAAATGGAAGATCATACCGAGAGGGCTATAAGAGGGTGTGGCTATTACAGAGTTATACGACACTTTAGCATATATATTTTGTGATTTAACAGAACTCTGCATTACCGAATAGGTCGCG
>JAJFMC010000239.1 GCA_021772365.1 Chlamydiota bacterium | reverse complement strand
TACTTTAAAGCCGGAAGCGAATACCGTAGGTGCTGTCGGAAGATATTATAACAAAGGAGATTTGCGCGATTGTCTATTTGGTAAAATCAATTCTGAGCTCCCGTTTGAAACCCTCATCAGGATAGAGTTAGTCCGGCAACTGTTCAGTGGGTTGAAGAAAATTCACGAAACCATAATACATGGTGATATAAAACCATCAAATATTTTTGTCAGATTTGATTCTGAGAAAAATAAGTGGTATGTATACATTGGAGACTTTGGTGGAGCCAAAGAAAAAGCTAATATACAGTTTAGTAAAAATACGTCCACTCTTTTAACCGTATATACTTCTTTTTTCACTCCAAACAAGGATATTTCAAGATCAGTAGACTTTAAAAAAAAATGGAAACAATTATCGCCAAATAGAAAAACTGATAGAAAAGAACAAAAGAAAATAGAGAGTCTCTGGATTGGACTACAAGAAAAAAGAGACGTATATGCCTTGGCAATATGTGCCCTAGAACTTTTAACGAATAAAAAGTTCAGAGGCAGTAATATAGATGAAATGCTAAAAGAAATACCCGCCGACTGTCCAAACGAAATTAAAGATATTTTAAAAAGAGCAATAAACTCCGATTACCTAGAACGTCCCACTGCCGCTCAGGTGCTTGCAAC
The DNA here is from genome assembly GCA_021772365.1 of Chlamydiota bacterium. Classification (GTDB taxonomy): domain Bacteria; phylum Chlamydiota; class Chlamydiia; order Chlamydiales; family Criblamydiaceae; genus JAJFMC01. Next base: position 3,377 of record JAJFMC010000239.1, on the reverse strand, counting down.
TATAACTGATCAACTAAAAAATGTTACTAAATAAACCACGTAATAACTTTTTGATAGGTATCTGTTCAAAAAGACCTCAGCTGCGACGTGTGGCTGTAGATAAATCAACATGTATTCTCAGAAATTTTCTTCTCTCGCCATCTTTAGGGCTCTTTTTTTCCAAGTGAGACTCTGTGTCGTTCGACGATATAAAGTGAGTTTCCTAAGAAAAAATGGGGTGGAACCTTGCAGAATCTTCTTACATAAATACCGGTATTAAATTCATGATTAATGTATTGACTCGGTGTATACCCAAACAAGTTGAAGAATTGGGAATCGTGCCCGTGCCCGAGTGTGCATTCTTTTACCCATAAGTATTGCGTTACAGAAATCTTTATGGGTAAAAGAATTTCCGTCAAAAAAAGTTATGGGTAAAAGTATGCGCACTCGGGCACGGGCACGACCAATTCTTCATTCACGATCGGTGTAGTTTCAGGAATCAGAAGATTGTTAATTGAATAGTTTCTAGTGTAGGATCTTGAACCATAGATTTGACAGGTTCGAAACTGCGTCGATGGATAGGGCAAGGGCCATACTTTGCAATGGCCTCGCGGTGTATTTGAGTACCATACCCTTTATGGCGATCAAATCTATACTCGGGCCACTTCTCATGATACTCTACCATCAAAGCATCACGCGTCTCTTTCGCGATAATCGATGCAGCAGCAATAAGCTGGGATTTCTGGTCCCCTTTGATGATGCCCTCGCCCGGTATTGTCGGATGAGGAAGATTTAGTCCATCGACAAGAAGATAATCGGCTGTTACATCGAGACCATCAACAGCTTCGATCATAGCACGTATCGTCGCCTGGTAAATGTTTATTTCATCAATTACGGTATGATCGACAACAGCAACATGATACTGGATGTGTTCATTAGAAATAAGTTCTTGATAAATGGCAGCGCGCCTTGATGGAGTCAACTGCTTACTGTCATTGACACCGGAAACATATATGTCTGGAGGGAAAAAACAAGAGGCGGCAACAACAGGCCCTGCTAGAGGACCTCTGCCCGCCTCGTCGATGCCGATAATAGTACGAAACCCTTTCTCCCTAGCAGCTTCCTCATAGTGAGTGAGCTCCTGTAAGCGAAAGAGTTCGTGCTGATCGAGCGGTAACTTTTGATTAAGCGTCTGCTTTTTCTGCTTCCGGCTCTGTTGGTTTCGTCGCTTTTGCTGTGGCACTGTCAGTAGGAGTCTCGGTTACTGTGTTATCGATGATTACTTCTTCAGCTTTGATTTCTACAACTTCTTCAGCATCTTCTTGCACTTTCACCGGTGCTTCATCACCATTACTGCTGACAGGAGCAGAACGACGAGGGCCTCCGATCTTAGATTTAACTTTCGCTTTCTTACCGGAAGTACCACGAAGGTAGTAAAGTTTGCTTTGGCGAACGACACCTTCACGCATCACTTCGATCTCTGCAATTCTTGGACTGTGCAATGGAAATACTCTTTCCATCCCTTCCCCGTAAGCAACACGGTGAACAGAGAAAGTCTCTGCCAGGCCTGTACCTTTGCGAGCGATAACTGTGCCGATAAACATCTGAACACGTTCTTTCTCACCCTCGATAATACGCGTATGCACACGAACGGTATCACCCACTCTAAAATCGGGGATATTGCTCTTCAACTGCTTCTGCTCGAGCTTTTGAATAATCTGTTTTTTGGTCATTTTTTCTCCTAATTATATATCTAATCTAACTCTTTCATCTAAAAGGTCCGGCCTCACTTGTAGCGTCTTCTCCAGAGATTGTTGGTGTCGCCACTCAGCGATTTTCTTGTGATCTCCGCTACGTAAAACGTCCGGTACCTTTTGCCCCTCATATATCTCAGGCCTCGTGTAGTGAGGGCAGTCGAGGAGGCCATTTTCAAAGGAATCTTCCGATGCTGCATCTTCATGTCCAAGTACACCGGGAATAAATCGTATCACACTATCGAGCAAGACGATCGCTGGCAAGCATCCATTCGTGAGGACATAGTCGCCTATGCAAATCTCTTCGTCGACATCGCTTTGTAGCACGCGTTCATCGATCCCTTCATAATGACCGCAAAGAAGGACAACGTGTTCTAGTTCCGCTATCTCTCGACATTTCTTCGCCGTCAGTTTCCGCCCTTGTGGTGATAGGTAGATAACCTTGGCTCCGGCTGTCTTCACACTCCTTATTGCTTTCGCAACAGGATGAGGCATGAGGACCATACCGGGACCACCGCCGTACGGGCGATCATCTACACGGCGGTGTTTGTTGTCAGCAAATTCCCGCATATCGACGAGGTTGATATCGATGATACCTTTATCTCTCGCTCTGCCAATGATGCTTTCATCAAACGGCCCCTGGAAATATCCGGGAAAGAGCGAGAGGATGTCATAACGGTGTTGCTGACGTCTATCCATTATCGTTATGCAGCAGCAGACGCAGCTTTATTTCTAGCGCGACGCTTTGCAGCCATTTTTGCTTTGTGAGCAACGACTTTCTCTGTCTGCTTACGAATGATTCCAGGAGCACCTCTGTTAACGAGAGATTTTGCGCTTTCTGAAAGTTCAGCACCTTGATCAATCCAGTGCTGAATGCGTTCTGCATTGATAGAGAAATTTTTATCTTCTTCTTCTTCGATTGGATTGTACCAACCGAGTGTTTCAACATATTTTCCGTCACGCTTAGTAGAGCTTTCTGCTAGAACTAAACGGAAAAAAGGGCGGTTTGTGCGTCCTTGTTTACGTAACCTGATTTTCAACCCCATTGGGATCCTCCCATCATCTTTTGCATCTGTTTCATGTTAGGCATATTTTTAAAAAACTTTTTTGCTTGCTTGAATGACTTCTCTAATCTGTTGACGTCATCAAGTTTGGTGCCACTCCCTTTCGCTACGCGTTTACGTCGCGAGACGGAGAGGTCATGTTTACATTGTCGTTCTGGAAGGGTCATCGAAAAAATAATCGACTCGACCTTAAAGAACTCTTTGTCATCGATGTCCATCGCCTTGAGGTTACTGGCTCCAGGTAGCATACTCATCAACCCTTTCAACGAACCCATCTTCTTAACCATCTGAATCTGACTCAGATAGTCCTCGTATGTGAACGTCGCCGTACGCATCTTTTTTTCCAGCTTCTTGGCTTCATCCTCGTCCATATGCTCTTGAGCTTTTTTAACGAGGTTGATGGTATCCCCCATACCGAGGATACGGACGGCCATAGATTCCGGATTGAACACCTGGATATCGTCAACCTTTTCGCCTACCCCTTCGAACATCAAAGGCTTACCTGTCACTTCTCTAATAGAGATCGCGGCACCACCACGGGTGTTGCCATCGAGCATCGTCAGAATCGTTCCCGAAATTT
>JAJFMC010000238.1 GCA_021772365.1 Chlamydiota bacterium | reverse complement strand
AACAAACGTCATCATATTCTCCTAGTTATATAAATTGACTCTAAATCCGACATTATCACTTGGTACCATTTTATGGGAAAATCAACATGTCATCTATGACCAAAATTAGTTAATCGTCACTACCTCGGCATACCTCAGACTATATCCTCTTGGTCTTGTGCTTGGATTAAATACTTTTCGATGATTTGCTCACCCTTTTTCCAGCCAGCAATTCCCCCTTTGACAGCTCCATAGATCGGTACAGTAAAAGCTGTCAGCAAGGCAGCAAATCCAGCTCCTATAGTCAGAATAATTCCTAAACTAACCTTTATCATATCAGCATCGTGACTGCCAGGTGCTAATGTTCCTTCCCCTGACAACTGCATTCCCAAATAGGTGAGAGCTATACAGATTATTGTCGGGATCGACCCCAATGCAGCTCCACCAATTGTTCCAAAAGTTGTAACCGATCTCTTAATGACAGACGATTTAACGCTTTCTGTATTGCAAAAATGGGGTTGAACGACCTCCTGAATATCATCATCGACAGGGTCGTCTATCCTCAGTTCTTGTTGCCACATCTCTTGCAATGGGACCTCTGTATAATCTTTATTTAAAGTCATTAGCCAGTCCTTTTTTGAAAAATGAAAGAGTATATACTCCTCTCACATTCAAGTGCGAGCAGTATAGATTAAGCGATATTGAGAATAATGTTAACAAATATTCTTTTTTTTCAATCGATTCATTGATAATAAAAAACATATAAATCAACACTATTAACTTTTAAAAAATGAGTAAAGAATTATTATAACACATTATTTATTAACATTAACTACTATATTTCTAACACTTTTCTCATCTATGAGCACCTTATCTGCAACAAGTTTTTGGACGTGCGAGGAAATACACCCAGCTGTCAATCAACAAATTGTAGGAAGAAGTATTTATGAAGGAGATCACCATGGAGATTTTAAAGGAGACCTGTTAGTTATCCTCAATGATGGCTCTAGCTGGAAAATCCACCCTAAAGACACTAAAATGCTTGCTTATTGGGAACCTAGTGATCAAGTCCATATAGCCTACAGAAAGAGTCATTTTCACTTTAAACGGGAACACAAATTCTTTTTGCGTAACCAAGCCAAAGGTGAAGAGGCAAGGGTTATACTTATCGAACATAAAGAAGATCCACTTGAGCTTAAAATTGTTTCTATAGATGAAGCATGGTTTAAGCACTTTGAATTACGGGATTACCTTCTAGCAAACGATATTCATCTTTGGCCAGAGAGAAGTTCTGAAAACTCTTTGACCATGTGTTGTCATCGCTGGTCTTACGGTACCTATTACGCCTTCATCATACTATCTGATGGAAGTCTTTGGCTTACTTTAAATAGAAACCATGGTCTGGATCTATCATCACAAGTTTATGTGGGAATAGAAGCCCCCCCAAAATGATTACAATAAAGGAAAAGCTTTTCATATTGGTTGCGGTAACAAGAAAGTAAGGTACGATGATTTTTTCTTTATTTTGGGAAATGAAAGAGAGGCTGTCAAATTGGTTGCGTACCCGTTGTTTCCCCGTTAGAGTTAAATCCTCAAACCTCTAGATTTAAATAATAGCGCGTATGGCGAAGTTGCCCAGTTTTGACAAGAGCGTGTTTTTGGACAAGGTCATTAAGATCACGGGTTGCTGTAGCCCGTGAGGTTTTGGCTATTGATAGATAATTTTCAGCGCTTAATCCCCCTTGGAATCCATCCACACCGGCTTTAAACATACGTAATAAGACCTTTTCCTGCCTGGGGTTGATTTGTCCAGACAAAGTATTCATCAGTTTTGATTTACTGATAAGAAAGTGTATTAGACGCATTGACTCCTTCTGGGCATTGACAACCATATCGGAAAAAAATTCGACCCAACCTCTGGCATCCAACGATCGGTTACATTTCCCTAGCTCTTCATAGTAACGCTTCTTTTGTTTTTCGATTTCATTTGATAATGCCAGCAGTATGGGCTGCCCTACACCTTGCGACAAAGATTTTTCAACAAGAGCGCGACCGATACGTCCATTACCATCTTCAAATGGGTGTATGCTTTCGAAGTAAACATGAGCGATTGAAGCCCTAACAAGAATTGGTTCACGTATGCTCTTTCCATTAAACCAATCGAGGAAAGCTTGCATTTCATTACGTATGGTAGATGAAGAGGGCGCTTCAAAATAGACTCTTTCCGGACCGTATCGCGAGGAAACAATCTGCATAGGCTCTTCATGTGAGCGATATTGTCCGCGATCCTCTATTCTATCTTCTCCGGAAAACAAGAGGGAATGCCAGTACCACAAGTCATCGTGGCTTAAATCACCCGAAAAGTTATCGTAAAGGTGACAAAGCAAGTCGGCCATGCCACGTTCTTTGTATCCGACCTTTTTTTCTTCTGTAGCCAAGCCAAAATGTCGTTTAATCGAAGATTGCAGACTTTCCCTCTCCAGATACTCACCCTCAATTTTAGAGCTTTCAACTCCTTCAATAGAAAGAATTTCGGCAGTAAAGCGGTGTCTTTCTTCAGTATCAAAGGTTTTTAAAAGCGCACAGCCGGCACCGGCATTGAGTAGAAATTCTTTTTCCAGCTTGCTAACCTGTGCCGCATCATACTGAAAGTTAGGCCAATCTGGCAGTTGCCAATTCCATTTCATCACAAAGATCTCCTATAACTCAAATATAACCCATATTTGCGTTATAGATCAATCCCTAAAACTCACTTTCTGGTGAATTATGAGTTATAGAATCCATTTCTATAACTCATCACTTGTTGAAAACAGTATATCGACTACAAAATTTGCTGAAGAAAGAGCCGACTTCCACAAAAGTAATAGAGTGTCGAATGCCATTTAACAGAGCTCTGCATTACCGAAAAGGTCGCGCGAAGCGCCATGTGTACGATCCACTAGGTAACACAGGTTACACTCACATAGGACACGCAAACCACATCTAGTATTTTCTGTCGCCCCTTTGGGGTTCATTCACTCCGTTTTATCTACCTAGGCCTCACGGCCCAGGCTATGAATCTATCGGGGCTTCGCCCCTAATTTCGAACAAAATTGAACTCTAATTCAGTAATTCCCGATGGAGCTGATATATTTGATCCATAGTGGGTTGTAACAGGTTCTTTCATGGGTTTTTCTCCTGAACCGACCTTATTTGTGCGCGAGCTATCCAGAACGACTGCGGCACGCTTCCCTGAAGGATTGGGGCCGGGAGACCTTGCAACCGATTCGCGTTCTACCAAATCTCCAGCGGGAATTGCTGCACCTTCTGCAATATTAAGGGGAATTGAGAACCCAGCTCTCTTTAGTTGGTCCGCACGATACGCTTTTCCCTTTGGTAAATTCTCAATTATATTGTCAGCGAGCACAATAAATTCTAATGGCACTCGATAGACGTCTAATTTTTCATTCACGATCAGGATGGTGTACACCATGTGATTGTCGGGCACGGGCACGAGCAATTCTTCATTCACGATCGGTACATATCCATGTATTTATGAGTTAGCTTGATGCGTATACCATGTAAGAGTATATCAAAATTTGATGGAAAATTGCCCTCCAAGGACAACAGAGTTATCGATATCGCCAAAACCCTTCGGATTGATGATGTACTGAACACAAGGCTGCAGAAAAAAAGAGTCGTTTAAATGAAATAAATGGTTCAACAAAAGAACCGTCACATAAGAT
>JAJFMC010000237.1 GCA_021772365.1 Chlamydiota bacterium | reverse complement strand
ACAATGGTAAGGCCATCCAATATTGTAGAGGGAAGTTGGTAGAGGAGCGACTTACCGAACCCTGTAGGATGAATGCAAAGCACACTTTTGTCATTGATTAGAGATTTTATCGATTCTAGCTGTCCGGAACGAAATTCCCCGAATGCAAATCGCTGTTGTAGAATTTCAATGTACTGCTGGTCTGTTAACATAGACTACCTCTTTACTGGAAAATTTCGATATGGTCACGCCATAAGGGCTGCATTGTTTGGAAGTCTTCACCGATCACTTCCTCAAGATACTCTTCAAAGTTGTCACAAAGCTCTGGGTACATCTCGCGAAGCCAGAGTCGAAATTTATAGGTTTTTGTATAGAGTTCTTGCATATGAAAACTAGGATCTTTAACGATCTCTTCTGAAACGAACTGCCCGACATCGATATGGATTGGCTTACCTTTGAAAACACCGGTATTCTGCATGAGTGCGTGATCATTATCAGCAAATCCACGATGGTACTCATCGAGAATTGTGTCGACGAGAGAAGCTAACATCTCTTGTGCTTGATCGATATACCCTTCGACCATAAGCTCGTCAATCTCATCGCACAGCATTTTGGCTCTTTTCTGGATCATAAACTCATAATCATCAATCCATATTTGATGTTCGTATCCGGCTTTATCGACCATTGAAAATAATCGTTGCAGGTCGTCAGTTGAATTGAGATGTACGTAGGTGATTCCTGTTTCGTCTGATAAATAATCAAACGCAATCCGCCAGCTATCATATACCCCTTCCCTCTTGATCCGTTTCTTCTCAACTTTCTTGAGATAGTAGTTTTTAACCGGGGGGATGAAGGTGAAATATTCCACCCACCTAGGCGGCCGCATTCTTTGGTATTTGAAAAATTTAATGACATAGTCACCGTCGTCGCTAGAGAAAACGTAAGACTGACAACCTTTTCCGAGGTAAGTAAATTTTTGCGAAAGGATTGAATCGATAAGCTGCTTTTCGGAATCTTTGAGTGGCCGAGTTTCCCACGAAGGATCGTATGTATAGTCAGATTGAATGTTTTGTATGGAGAATCCGCCTGTGGACTGATAATATAGGCGACTCATTCCATAGAGTATTGCGCAGGCAAAGAAAAGCCAAACAGCGCTGATAGTTAGTTTTCTATAATCAATATTTTTCATTCTACATTAATGGGGAACATTTGTTTCAAGTCAGGTTCTATCCTAACACATACCTCTTTTTTCGTGTACAAGTTCGCTTAAACAACTCAGTATTGAAAAAAAATGTTTAATCCCATATTGATAAGATTTACATCGTATCCATTCACGGGGTATTTTCCCTAGGAAGACACCTATTGTGCCTTAGATCGTTTGATTACCGACGAAGTGAATAGCCCTGTGCCTATTGACGAGGAGTCAAGCGAACGAGATGAGGTGTAAGAGACATCTTCCTAGGGAAAATACCCCGTAAACGGATACATTTATACCTCTATTAACCTATTAAACGGAAAAAAGATGAACAAAGAACCCTACCGTCCTCCACCAAATTTCCTCCAGAAGTTTCTTTCTAGGTACACCTATAATACAAAAATCAATGTCATAGCAGGATTACTCGGTTTTATCATTCTCCTCGTTTCCTATCTTCTCATCTCTTCACAGATGCGGGAAATTAATTTTGCACATATGGAAATTAAGGGAAACGAGTATAAGCGATCGGTTAATCAACTCATCGATTCAATCACTCAACACAATATCTATACAAATCGATCACTTACAGGCGATAGGAATCTGAATATCAAACTTCAACAACTTCAAGAAAAGGTTGATTCCGATTTTAGGGAGTTAATTAACACTAACGAAAAAATTCAAAATGACTTAAAAACCTCCCACCAGGACTTTCAGCTTCGCGAAGAAAATAAAGCACATCCATCAGATATATACTCTAGTTGGCAAGATTTGGTAAATCATCGTCAAACAAACTCACCGACAACCAACACCAACAAACACACTGACATTATCAATGACTTACAGGTATTACTCAACCATATCGCTGACTCATCCAACCTATCCTACGACCCGGAAGTCGAAACTCACTATCTTATTGAATCGACAGTAAGAACTCTTCCGAAAGAAAAAGATCTAGTGTCAAGAATCCTGATCATAGGAGACAAAATTAGCTCGCGTGAGTCTTTGTCTCTCGAAGATAAATATCAACTAACAACTCTCACATCACTACTCCTATCGAGTGTGGAAGTTACAGAAGAAGCCATCAAAAAATCAATCGTTGAAGACATGAACTTCAACAAACGTCTAGAAACTAAAAACTTGCTATCAACACCACTTATCAACTACTCATATGCGGTGCGGTCATTCACGGATTACATTAGAGAAGTGATTTTAACCTCAAATTTCTCCTCACAATTAAATGAAAGCAGCCAATTCATAGATCAAAATAAAGAGTTATCAGAGTTTTTCAGCTTAGGAACAAGTGTTCTACAAAAAAATAACGAGTTATTCGACACCTTATCCAATCAGATTGATTATTTACTAAACCTTCGGATGAATACCATAAGTCGTAACCGCCTCTTGATCATGGCTGGAGTCTTTATATCGTTAGCTATAGCGATTGGTGGTGGCTACATTATCCTTTCGGAAACGAATTTTTTCTTTAAACAAGTCTATACTGCAGTTGTTAATTTCTCCGAAGGAGAGCTTTCAGCGAGAGCGCCTGTTGCTTATGATAAAGCATTTGAATCAATGCGCACTATTCTCAACGAATTAGGAGAGAGGATTGAAATACTTATCGAACAATTACAGCAGTCAGGTGTACAGCTGACCACGACGACGACACAGATAGCTGCTGCGGCCAAGCATCAAGAAGGAACCGTCTATCAGCAGGAAGCTACCGTTAAGCAGATTCTGGTCACTGCTGGAGAAATATCTTCAACAGCGAAAGAATTTGCAAAAACAATGAATGAAGTCAGCATTTCTGCTGAGGATACATCATCACTTGCATCGTACGGTCGCGACGGACTAAACAAGATGGAGCAAACGATGCGCCATATGGTGGAAGCATCAAATAATATTGCGTCAAAACTTGCTGTTCTCAATGAAAAAGCTGGTGCCATCACCAGTGTGATAACGACGATCACCAAAGTGGCAGACCAAACGAACCTTCTGTCGCTAAACGCCTCTATCGAAGCGGAAAAAGCTGGTGAGCACGGAAAAAGTTTTGCCGTGATCGCCAGGGAGATTCGACGTCTTGCTGACCAAACAGCGAATGCAACATTGGATATCGAGCAAATGGTTTCAGAAATGATGTCTGCCGTTTCAGAGGGTGTGATGGGTGTAGACAAGTTTAGCGAAGAGATCCACACTGGAGTGAATCAAATTTCTACTGCTAGTGAGCAGTTATCAAAAATTATCGAAGGTGTGCAACGTCAAACTACGCGCTATGAAAATGTCAACAATGGGATGCAGGCACAATCACTGGGTGCCGAACAAATTAATGAGTCTATCATGCAGTTGAGCGATGCTGCCCAGGAAACGACCAATTCTATTAGGCAGTTCCATACAGCCATCGATCAGCTAACTGTCGCTACAAAAGAGATGCAGGTAAGCGTTGCAAAAATG
>JAJFMC010000236.1 GCA_021772365.1 Chlamydiota bacterium | reverse complement strand
TTAAGCCGGTTCGGCCTGTGGGGTGACGAAATCTGTAAGGCGTTGTCGATAATAGCGGCTTGCTGTTCCGATGCCGAAAACCCAAATGGGGATAGATATACCGATGAGACAAGCGATGAATGGTGACGCTGCCTGTAGGCTCATATGACTCATCAAGAGCCCCTGTTGTGCCAAACATGAGCTAGACTTTCCGAATTTTGTTGATAAAGCATCGGAAAATGCTCTGGCAGCACCTTGCTCTTCCTTCGGTGCAAGCATTAGGGCTAAATCTTTGGTATTATCGAAGACCGTACACTTAGCCATTTGCATCAAGCATGACTGGATTCCACCAACAAAAACTGTAAAACCTAGAGCATCTAGACCGAATGGAGCTCCCATCATAAGCGCCGTGTTTGGGAAGAAAAAGCATCCGAAGAATGCGACACAAAGAACGATTCGTAAGACAGGAGTGATTGTCGCCACTGCAGACCACGACAACTTCTCTAACAAGAAACGCGTGAGGATTAATGGAACTATTGACGTAAAAATGCCTGTAATTGTTGTGACGACACCTAGGTATCGACTGAAATTTTCCGGTTCGGGGTGATAATTTCCTAGAGTGTCCTTCCATAGGACGTCAAATAAGTTATCGCTAAACTCGAACATAAAAATCATAATTGCTAAAGAGCCGAAAAAGGGAGAGCGTGCGTAGCCCAAAACTTCTTTAATTGGAACTTTCTTTTTCTTTGGTTTTTCTGAAACCACATCGGTGGATCCAATGTTCTTCTGCAACCGGTAGAAAACGATCGATTGAATGATGCCAATGAAAACGATAACCAGGGTAAGTGTTTCAAGCTGAAGTTCCCACAAATTTTCTCCATAGATTTCATAATTTGCAGCAATCATACTAATCAATGCCAATAGAGGGCTCATGAGGATACCACCGAGGTCGATAGAAAAAATAGGGAAGAATCTTTTTCCCTGTTCGTGACTGATAACTTCTGAAGTAAATTTCCAAAAGAGCATGGAAAGTAAAATGATTGGCCAGATATCACAAATAACATAGAAGAGACAGGTCGGCCAGAATTCGATAATTCTTACCGCCTTTTGTAAGTAATAAGGGAGTATAGCATCGAGGTAATTTATGAGGAGGTGAGGGGTTAGGTCTGATTGAATTGGGCGAACCAGAAAGACATAAACAAGGTAAAAGAGTAAGAAAAAAGCTGTAGCGATAAGGTAAACATTTATAAATGACATCATTCGCATCAAACGAACAACGATACAGATTAATGCCAAAGAAATAGGAATAAGCAGCCATGTTTTTAAAAAGGGAATCAGCTCTGCACCCATCTCTGGAGTGGTGACAACGATGGTATCTTTAAGGATTTTGAGGATTTTTGTATTGAACACGATGCACGACATAACGATGAACAAAGGAATAAACGTCGACAACTCTTCTTTTTTTATCGGTAGAATTTTATTCATTGATCCTTAGATTTTACCCATGTTAATTTATGGTCATGATAACAGGTTCTAGGGCATAACTAAAGTGAATTGTTATGAAGCGGATGACTCAGCATATTTCAAACTATACGAAGAAAGAAGAGTCGTTGCCAACAGCATGGAGGCACATCCGAAGATCATGACAAGTGCCGAACTTGTTGCAGAACAAAGAAGGCTTCCCATTGCGGGGAAAATCATCCCTCGAATACCAACAGTCACGACATTGACACTTGTGTATATCGAACTATCTTCATCCTTAGAAAAGGCTGGTCCCGACATATTCCAGCTCAGCTCACTTCCAGCCTGCATGATTCCATAAAGCATATAGGCTACAAATAGCCACTTTAGGTTAAGTGTCGCACTGATCACCAGAAGTGGAAAAAAACATGCAAGAGTTGTCACGGCACTGCTGAAACGGAAAATATCAACCCGATTCATCCACTTCGCCCATAACGGTGATGCAGCCGCATAAGAAATTCCCTTACACAATGAGATGGCAACGGCATATTCAAGATAGGTCAACCCCAGAGTCTCATCGAAAAATATGTAAAGAGCGGGTTGCATCACCATCAATCCCCCTCCAATAATCATGAATGCAAACTGATATCTTGCAAAATCCGGTCGTCTTCGCAGAAGGCTCCAAGATTTTTTCCAGGGCGTCACAACTCCTTCTTTCCAGCTCTTTCGCTTCGAAATAGCATCAGCTGGTGTAACATGGTCAATAGGGATTCTCCACTGGAATAAGGTCGCTAAAAGAGAAACACAGCCTGCGATAGGAAAGATCCACTGCCAGGAGTTTGAGTTGACATCTAAACGCCAAGCAAAAAAGAGAGGTAAAAGCCCACCTCCTAGATATCCTATTGCTGACCCCCAGGCGAAGGTTTGCTTACGCCAGTCGTCTGATAAATTTCTTTTCAAAACCTCCATCCAAGCAGGAACTACCCCAACAGCCAAGGTCATATAGAGTGCAGAGCTAAAGATCATGAACCATACATTGCGGATATATGGGAAGAAAAAGAACGGAAGGCATCCCAAAAACCGTGCGATCATGATGTTAGAACGCAGTCTATCCGGACGTTCATTGACCTGCGAGCTCCAGTACATAGACAAAACTGAAACGATGGGTTTTAGCGAGATCACGAGAGCAAGCTGGAATGGGGTTGCTTTTAGGTCTTTGATTAAAATAAAAGTTAGCATGTTGTAAATCGCCCAAACAGGAATATCCAGGAATCTGGTAGCGATATAGGCTGTTTGAGTTGTGACTGCTTTGCTCATTACGATCTATATTAAGGTAAAAGAACATCATAACATGATGGAGCACTCCAGAAAAGAAGATTATCATCGTAAAAGTGATGAGGTCTACTAATTTGCCCTACCTTTCCTACCCCGTGAACAGACAATCAGAATCATCTTAACACAACGAACACAACATCCTTATATTAATATAAAGATTTTAAATTATAATATTTATTTAAAACAAAAAAAACCAGGAAATACAATGAGTTCAATTTCAGAAAGAAGCACTAGTATTAATACCCAAACAATTTCTACTATTTTACTCAGGGAACCTGCACCTACACCCCAGTATATAAAAGCGATAAAAATTGCGACTAAACTACACGAATCGGGCTTTTCCGCCTATTTTGCAGGTGGTTGGGTGCGTGATATCTATGCAGGTAAGAAAAATGACGACATTGATATTGTGACAAATGCTCCTGCTAAAGCCATCCAAAAACTGTTTCCTAAGACAACCGGTGAAGGGCTCGATTACGGAGTCGTATTCGTTGAACAAAATGGTGAAAGTTTTGAAGTCGCCACCTTTCGCAAAGATGGAGAATATACCAATGGTCGTTCGCCTAATTCGGTAGCTGCAGGATCCATGAGGGACGATGCTATGCGAAGAGATTTCACGGTAAATGCTTTATATCATGATCCAATTACCCAAGAGACATTTGATTACACCAATGGGATGACGGATATCGACAAACATATCATTCGAGCGATTGGTGACCCGTTTGTTCGACTCGAGGAAGACCGTTTGCGGATACTACGAGCTATTCGGTTCTCCACAAAACTGGAATTTGAGATAGAAGATGACACGATGAAAGCGATTAAAACATTCGCTCCCACAATTTTCCCTTCCATCTCCAAGCAAAAGGCTTGGAAGGAACTTAAAAAAATGTCCTACTATCCAAATTTTGGTGCAGGGATCATGAAAATGTACGACACAGGTGTTTTACGGCAGCTATTTCCCTCACTGAAGGACACATCCAGAGCTAAAGTGTTGAAGTCTACCCAAAAAATGGGCTCTTTACCGCACAATGCTCCGACAATCGTTAAAATCCTTCAGTTATTTCCAGATGTATCGAAACCCCAAGCTTTAAAGCTCTGTTCGTATCTTAAATTAAGTAAACGAGAAGGGGCTCAGATAGTAAATGATTATTACCAGGTTCGCAAACTACTGAAAGCCCCCGAAGCTATGACTGATTACGACTGGACAATTGCATATGCAAGAAACCGAGCCGAGCTGTTTACCCCACCCACAGAGGAGAACATCCAACGAGCCGTACGCATTGCCCCATACATTCAACGAGCCCAGTCTCGGAAACCTATAGTCAGTGCGCAATACTTACAGAATCTCGGACTTAACCCCAGTGTATTAAAACGTGATTTTAGTAAGCTGTTAATCGAAGCAGAAAGAATTGCAGTGAATAATAACTTCACCAACCCGGATGATATTCTTCCTGTACTCAAAACATCAAAATTCTGGCCCAAACCTTGATTGTTGACAGTTGCTTTCAAATGCCCCCTCCCGACCGCCGTTACCGTAGGGCTGTGGGGTAAAGCGAGGTATTGTTTTTTTAATTGCCTGAGTATTATTTTACACATTTTAAACTAACTTAATATTGTTACACCAACCAGGACTTTGTATTTAATTGATTATTAGCGATTAGCATTAAATCATGAAGGGGTTTATCTTATATTATTAGTAATTTAACGAAAGCACAAACTCACTGATTTAGTTTACTAAAACACACATCGTATTGATAATCAAGCGCTTAGCAATGTAACACAAAAAAAACTTTTCACAACCACCTTAATCTGATACAATAAAGATTACATATGTGGAACATAATTAACAAAGGGGTGTATTATGTATAGTCTTAACAATGTTTTTAAATTAACTGTTTTATCAATCGGACTACACTTCTCTTTGAGTGCAACAACAATCGAATGGGTAGGAACGGTTAGGGATTTTTGTACGGCTAACGCATTTTCATCCTGTGTTGCCCCTCCGGGAGAACCGGCTCCCATTAACCATCATCACTTTGAACTTCCCCTTGCAGCAGTAAATGATCATGGGATTGTTGCTCCAAATTTAGATGCTTCAAAAAAGCCAACCTATAATAGGCCTTCACCTTTAACAACTATAACAACACCTAGTCAAATTTCCCCTTCATTCATATGGGGAGGTGATTTATTTGATATGTGGTATAGAGACACTCCTGGTTATAATCTTACGACATCTCACACCATCTCGTTATCAAATTCGATCGCCAACCCGGAAACTTACACAAATGACGGCCTAGACTTCTTTCCCATCGACAATCAACTCTATGGTAATCAAGGGCATTCTCACAACTACTTCTTTACCTTTGAGCTACACGGTACTTGGCAATACTCAGAAGGAGCTGATCAAATTTTTGGCGTGCTAGGGGATGACGACATCTGGTTTTACATAAACGACAAGCTAGCGATCGACTTAGGAGGACTTCACGCACCACAACCAGGCTCTTTTAATGCAGATGATAATGCTGTAGCCTTTGGTTTTGTTGATGGAGAAACTTATGACGTTGATATTTATTTCGCTGAAAGACATACGACTAGTTCACAATTTTCTTTAACCTTTGAAAACTTAATTCTGATACCTTCGACATCTGTTCCTGAGCCCTCTACATATTTATTATTGGGAACTCTTCTTTTAGGTATGTCATGGGTAACATACAGAAAAAAATCAAAGGGTTGAGAGAATTGCATACTACTTGTTTTGAAGGCGAAGTTTTTCAAAGAACTGAAAACGCTCAGCAAATTGTTTGGCTATTTCTTTTACTGTGGCATTTAATTCCTTGTCAAAATCTGCACGTTGTACAACGTTAATACTAGAGCGCTCCCAAGTAATAGCTTGCATCGTCACCCGGTCGTCCAGTTTAATCCTTTCCAACTGAACAGGTTCAAATAATCTAGCGATAATGGCAAACATATAGCCGTCTCTTACCGGATGAGCAAGTATTAATAAGTGAAAGCTAGGGAGATCTGGCTTACCCGGGTCTGGGTTAGCATAAGGAGAGATACCCACATTCTTGAAAATACCCTCAACCTCTCCTTCTAATTTACCGATATTGACCATCGATTTCATACTATCGGGAGAGGTGTATTCTACATTTACATCGATATATCGGGTTAGGTTGAATAAATGATCGCTCCACAACCATCTTCCATCTCGCCAAGCGACAATCCCTGGGTGTGTGATAATCTGTGGGCGGATTTCTTCTACACCTTGCTGAATTTCAGGGTTGATAACAGGTGGTGCCGGCAGTGGCTGTCCCTGTAGAGGAATATATATTAGCCAAGAGATACATGCTAACCTTATAGCCGTACGTGTCAGTGTAAATATCATGACGGTTCCTTATGTTTTTTCTCTTCAGGGAATTCAAAAGATTGAAGGAAAAATTTCTGATCCTCACTTTCATCCGCAAAGTCTTCAGGTGATAAACGAGTGAGTATGTATAGTGTTTGGTTCGAAACAAAGATCACACCATTAAGCTTTCGATCACCACTGTCAATTTTAAAAGAGAGTGCG
>JAJFMC010000235.1 GCA_021772365.1 Chlamydiota bacterium | reverse complement strand
TACTGACTGCCGTTCCATGCTGCTTGGAAAACAAAAGTAAACAAGAAACTTAAAAGATTAAATAAAGTACTAGCCACAAGATAAAAACTGAATACTTGATGGTTATAAGAAATCAAAGAGGATAGTACCGTGAGTAACACTATTGAAAATCTAGTTGAAGAGCTCAGCAAATTGACTGTTCTGGAAATGTCTGAACTCAAAAAAGCTCTTGAAGATAAATGGGATGTTACAGCTGCAGCTCCCGCTGTTGCTGTTGCTGCTCCCGCTGCCGAAGCTGCTGCTGTAGAAGAAGAATCTACAGACTTCCAAGTTACTTTAGAAGAAGCACCTGCTGACAAGAAAATTGCTGTCATTAAGGTTGTTCGTGAAGTAACTGGTCTTGGACTCAAAGAAGCGAAAGAACTTGTTGAAAGCGCTCCAAAAGAACTTAAAGATTCAGCTCCTAAAGCAGAAGCTGAAGAAATTAAGGGTAAAGTTGAAGCTGCTGGTGGAAAAGCCTCCCTTAAAGGACTTTAATCCACAAGTTTTTGATGCTCTACGCGGGTAATGGAAGATGATTCTTCCGTTACTCGCATGGTTATATTTTATAATAAATGGGTTGCAAATAATTTTGTTCTATGCAATTATTTATCCGCAAGTAAGTGTAACTTCTGATTGTGTAACCTCGTTAGTCTATTTTCATAATAGTAGCCTAACGTGTTTACGGAATCGCACGCAAAGTTGGCATCAATGATGGTTGACACATCTCCCGCAAAGATACTCAATAAGTACAGTTATTCTCCAAGTTGCTCATATATAAATTATGATATGTGTACGGAAATTTCTACTTGTTGGGTTTCAGAATGTGAGTATTTGTCACCCTAAAGGTTCTTTTCTTTAGTTGAAGAATGAACAAATCCAACCAATGATGCATGCCTTTCCAGAATTTGTATTATATTTTTAGAGTAACTTCACAATGTCATACCATGGAGTCTTTCATCTATGCTGAAAAGGCCACCGAAGCGTATCAGCTTTTGTACAAAAGAAGATATCATTGATCTACCAAACCTTATCGAAGTTCAGATCAAATCCTACAATCAATTCTTGCAAATTAACAAATTTGCGGAAGAAAGGGAAAATATTGGTCTGCAAGAAATCTTTAACGAAATATTCCCCATCAAATCTTACGACGAAAAAACAATACTTGAATTTATCAACTATAATTTAGGCGTGCCTAAATATGGTCCTGATGAATGTATTCGTCGTGGGATCAGCTACAATGTTACCCTCAAAGTTAAATTCCGACTAACCGATGAAACCGGTATTAAGGAGGAAGAGGTCTATATGGGGACAATCCCTGTAATGACCGATAAGGGAACATTTGTCATCAATGGTGCCGAACGTGTAGTTGTTTCCCAGCTTCACCGTTCTCCAGGTATCTGCTTCGAACAGGAAAGGCACCTTCGTGGTAACATCCTTTATAACTTCAGAATAATCCCTTACCGAGGTAGCTGGTTAGAAGGGGCTTTTGATACCAATGACTTGATTCACATTTACATTGACCGCAAAAAGCGAAGACGTAAAATCCTCGCCACCACATTCATTCGTGCTTTGGGGTACTCTTCAAATTCTGATATTATCGAAGAGTTCTTCAGTACGCGAAAAGCTAAGGTAGGCACCGAAAAAGATATCGCCAAACTCGTCGGTAAGATTCTTGCTGAAGATGTTATTGACGAAGAAAACGGCCTTGTATTCGGTAAAGCTGCGGAAAAACTTACGACAGCGATGCTCAAGCGTATGGTTGATTCAGGCGTAAAAATGATCCGTATCGCCGAAGATGCCGACGAAACAAGCCCAATCATTAAAATGCTGGTGAAGGACCCTACTGATTCATACGAGTCAGCCCTTAAAGATTTCTACCGTAAAATTCGCCCGGGTGAGCCCGCGACACTATCAAATGCTCGTTCAGCAATGATGCGACTTTTCTTCGATCCGAAACGCTATAACCTTGGTCGCGTGGGCCGCTACAAGATGAACTCTAAACTTGGTGTAGAGATCAATGATGAAGTCCTTCAGATGGTGACTCTTACGAAAGAAGATGTCATTGGAGCTCTTAAGTATCTGATCCTTCTGAAATCGGGTGATCCCGATGTCGGTATCGATGATATCGATCACCTTGGTAATAGACGTGTTCGTTCTGTTGGTGAACTCATTCAAAACCAGTGCCGTATCGGACTAGCGAGAATGGAAAAGATCATTCGTGAAAGAATGAACCTCTTCGACTTCTCTTCAGATACGCTTACACCGGGGAAAATTGTTTCTGCGAAAGGCCTTTCAGGAGTGCTCAAAGATTTCTTCGGTCGCTCACAGCTTTCTCAGTTTATGGACCAAACCAACCCGATTGCTGAGCTGACGCACAAACGTCGTCTCTCCTCGCTTGGGCCCGGTGGTCTTAACAGGGACAGAGCCGGTTTTGAGGTTCGTGATGTACATTCCAGCCACTACGGAAGAATTTGCCCGATCGAAACACCTGAAGGTCCGAACATTGGTCTTATCAGCTCCCTTTCGTCGTTTGCAAAAATCAACGAATTCGGATTTATTGAGACACCATATCGTATCGTTAGAGATAATGTCGTAACGGAAGAAATCGAGTATATGACAGCTGACCAAGAGGAACGCTGCATCATTGCACAGGCATCAGCACCTCTCGATGAATACAACATGTTCGAGGATGATATTTGCTGGGCAAGAACTAGAAGTGAGCCTTTGGAGATCGAATCGTCGAAAGTGACGCATATGGATGTGTCGCCTAAACAGCTCGTTTCCATCGTGACCGGATTGATTCCATTTCTTGAACATGATGACGCTAACCGTGCATTGATGGGTTCCAACATGCAACGTCAAGGCGTGCCGCTTCTCCGTCCTGAATCGCCGATCGTCGGTACTGGACTAGAAATGCGTGCTGCTCGAGACTCAGGGGCTGTAATTACCGCTGAAGAAGAGGGTACTATCGACTACGTAGATGGTAACATGATTGTCGTACGTCCTAAAGATAACGAACTTGCAAGAAAGACGTATCTTCTCAAGAAATTCATGCGATCAAACTCGGGAACTAGTATCAACCAGCAACCACTTGTAAAAGTGGGCGCTAAAGTTGTTCCTGGTGATATCATTGCCGACGGTCCTGGTACTGATAAAGGAGAGATTGCACTAGGTAAAAACGTCCTCGTAGCCTTTATGCCATGGAATGGTTATAACTTCGAAGATGCGATCATTATTTCCGAAAAACTTCTTCGTAAAGATTCCTATACCTCGATCCACATCGAAGAGTTTGAAGTCACAGCTCGCGATACGAAGTTGGGTAAAGAAGAGATCACTCGCGATATTCCAAATGTATCGGAGGAGGCCCTTATTAACCTCGCCGATGATGGAATTATCCGTATCGGTGCGGAAGTTTCTCCTGGAGATATCCTTGTCGGTAAAATTACTCCAAAATCTGAAACAGAGCTTGCTCCTGAAGAAAGGCTTCTCAGGGCGATCTTCGGTGAAAAAGCCGCTGATGTCAAAGATGCTTCTCTTGTCGTACCTCCGGGAACAGAGGGTGTCGTCATGGACGTCAAAATCTTTAGCCGTCGCGACAGACTATCAAAAACCGATGAAGAACTCGTTGAAGAAGCAAGTAAACTCAAAGATTTACAGAGAGAATACAAGCAGAAACGTAGCGAAATGCGGTTAGAAAGAAGAGAAAGGCTCGGCGCCCTCCTTCTTAATGATCCAGCTCCATTAACGATCGTTCATAGGAAATCTGCTGAAATAGTCATCGAAGAAGGTGAAGTCTTCACCTACGAACTGATTGAAAATATCGAACAGGAGAATGTAGAAGACCTACTGATGCCTGATCACGATATTTACAACACTCTTAAAGAACTATTACACGATTATAACATCAAGTTACAGACACTCGAAACTCAGTACAAAACTGAAATCGAACAAATGCGTAAAGGTGATACAGAACTTGATCCAGGTGTCATCAGACAGGTCAAGGTCTACATCGCCTCGAAACGTAAACTCCAGGTTGGGGATAAAATGGCTGGTCGCCACGGTAACAAAGGGGTTGTATCCCGTATCGTTCCAGAGGCCGATATGCCATACACCGTCGACGGACAAACTATCGAAATCATTCTTAACCCATTAGGGGTGCCTTCAAGGATGAACCTTGGACAGGTATTCGAAACACATCTAGGTTTCGCTGCTAAACGTGCAGGTATCTGGGTGGCTAGTCCTGTATTCGAAGGGTTTCCTGAAGCTGAAATCTGGAAAATGATGAAAGATCAAGGACTTCCTGAAGACGGAAAGTTCTACCTCTACGATGGTACTCCAGGTGAGCGATTCGATAACAAAGTTGTTGTCGGCTATATTTACATGCTAAAACTTGGACACCTTGTTGCTGATAAAATTCACGCACGTGCCGTTGGTCCATACTCTCTAGTTACACAACAGCCTCTCGGTGGTAAAGCCCAGATGGGGGGACAGCGTTTCGGAGAGATGGAAGTGTGGGCTGCCGAAGCATACGGTGCAGCACAGCTCCTACAGGAACTGTTAACTGTTTTATCAGATGACGTTTCAGGACGTACTCGTATCTACGAGTCCATTGTGAAAGGTGAGAACCTCTTGAAACCTGGAACACCAGAATCATTTAACGTACTGATTAAAGAGATGCAAGGGCTTTGCCTAGACATCCGTGCTGAAAGTGTGAGTGAATAAGCTATAAATTGTTAAAGACCAGCAATTCGCGCTGTTGTTACCAGATACCCAATAATCGGGTTTAGGAAGGTATCCCAGGGCAACGAAACCTTGCAAGGGTGACGAAGTCCTGGGAAAATAATAGTATTGTTGGAAAAGACTTTTGTCGAGCTGCCCGATAGTGGTGGCTCGATACTAATGTATTTGGGGAGACTTTATGTCAGAGAAATATCAGGAACAACAGCAATTTGATAAATTAACTATACAGATTGCTTCCGATGATGTCATTCGTAATAAATGGTCGCTCGGGGAAATTAAAAAACCCGAAACGATCAACTACCGTACTTTCAAACCGGAAAAGGGTGGCCTATTTTGCGAAAAAATCTTCGGTCCTACACATGACTGGGAATGTGCTTGCGGAAAGTACAAAAAAATCAAACATAAAGGCATCATCTGCGACCGCTGTGGTGTCGAAGTAACACTCTCGAAAGTTCGACGTGAAAGGATGGCACACATCGATCTTGCGGTTCCTGTCGTCCATATTTGGTTCTTCAAGACGATGCCTTCACGTATTGGTAACGTACTTGGGATGTCTTCAACAGATCTTGAGC
>JAJFMC010000234.1 GCA_021772365.1 Chlamydiota bacterium | reverse complement strand
AAAAATGATAGAGAGGTCGATTTCTACTTAGTAGTCGACACCACACGTTCCAAGATGTGGTTTTTCTATCACGATAAAGACTCTAACGATCGAGTACTCATCAAAACCTACGATGTAGGGTTGGGTAGAATCGACAGCACTCAAGCTTCCGGTCTTTTAACGCCGTTGGGACAGTATCAACTGGGTGAAAAAATCGCGATCTACAAACCTAACCAGAAAGGATGGTTTAATAACGAAAAAGTTGAAATGATCCGTGTCTTCGGAACACGGTGGATTCCTTTCGAATGCGAAATCAAAGATTGTACTGCACCGGCAAAAGGGTTTGGTGTCCACGGAGCGCCTTGGATAGAGAATGATCAAGGTGATCTAGTCGAAGATATAACTTGTATTGGAAAATATGAAAGTGATGGTTGCGTCAGACTTAAAAGTGATGACATGGAAGAACTCTTTGCTATTATCATTTCCAAGCCTACATATATTGTCATGGTAAAAGACTTTTTTGACGCACAAGTACCAGGTTTAGCAAAGGAGTAGCTTAATGGCGGATATATTACCTCACGAAAAGCAGATTTATGAGTATCTCAAAACAATTGAACACCTGAAGAAGCAAAATAAAAATAACCCTCTCTTCAACAATGAAATTAAAAAGCTGGAACAGAAATTACAAGAGCTAAAGAAAACGGTGTACTCTGAATTGACTCCTTGGGAGAGAATTCAAATTTGCCGACATCCTTCACGACCACATGCTGTCGATTACATCGAGAACATCAGTGACTCATTTCACGAACTGTGCGGTGATAGAATGTACGCAGATGACAGGGCTGTTGTTGGTGGACTAGCCATTATCGACGGTCGGAAATGCATGCTGATCGGTCAAGAGAAGGGCAATGATACTGACTCCCGAGTTGAACGGAATTTCGGGATGCTTCACCCTGAAGGTTTCCGTAAAGCATTGAGATTAATGAAGCTTGCGGAGAAGTTCGGTATTCCTATTGTAACCATGTTGGATACTCCTGGAGCATTTCCAGGTTTGGAAGCCGAAGAGAGAGGGCAAGGAGGGGCGATAGCTCTCAACTTGCGAGAAATGGCTAAAATCGAGACCCCTATTATTGTACTACTTATTGGCGAAGGTTCTTCAGGTGGTGCTCTTGGGATGGGTCTTGGTGATGTCATTGGAATGCTTGAACATGGATACTATTCTGTAATTTCTCCGGAGGGATGTGCGTCGATTCTTTGGAAAGATGCCAGTAAAAATATTGAAGCAGCCAAAGCTTTACAGCTCAACGCTGAAAATCTTAAAGAATTTAATGTGATCGATACGATCGTTAAAGAACCTTTAGGTGGAGCCCATCATAATCCTGAAGAAACGTATCGAAGCGTTACAAATTTCATTACTGAGCAAATTGATATCCTGAAAAGAATTCCTAAAGAACTTTTAACTGAACAGAGGTATCTGAAGTTTCGGACGATTGGGGAATTTTACGAGTCCACCTTACCAACCGAAAATGAAGATTCTGTGGTCAATGAACCTCAGAAAGTTTGCGAAAAAGAGTAAACCATGAAGCAACTATTAAGTGCCGTATTAAAAACCTCAAAGATTAAACTCCTGATTATCTTCACTGTCTTATCGATGATACTTTTGACAATAGGTTCTCAATTAGAGATTTTTGCATTGGGAGTGATCACAAAAAAAAGTCCCGATGTATTTGAATTATTCGCACCGATAGAAAGTGGATCTATCGTTCCTCAGGACCAGATTTCCCTCGGAGAAGTAGAGCAACGGTGGATGGCGATTTCTACCGACGACTCTAATGTTATTACCAGGGAGGAAGCAAAAGTCTATATTTCCCAATTTAGGGGAAGTGGTGTGATTGATACTTTTACAAGTTTTATCAACCGGTATATCTCAATTAACGAAAACCTAGCTCACCTTGCCATTTTTATTATTTTCATTGCTCTCTTCAAAGCGGTTACGCTCTTTTGCTATCGTTTTGCTACAAAATTGATAGCGATTCACGTTAGTAAAGATTTGAGGTTAAGGTATTTTGAACATATTCAAAAACTCCCCATGAGCTTTTATCAGAAGTATAACATAGGTAGTCTGTCATCACGTGTGATAAATGACTCTTACCTCATTGCGGAATCGATTAATTCTTGTTTGATCAACTACCTACAGACACCTTTTACTGTCATCACAACGCTCACACTTTGCTTTTTGACTTCGTGGCAGCTATCATTGATTATGTTTCTTGGCTTTCCATTAATCATCTTTCCGATATTCTTTATAGCTCGCAGAATTAAAAGGATATCCAAACAGATCCTAAGCAATCAAGAACATTTTCTTTCTGTGTTGATTGACTTCATCTCTGGTATCCAGACAGTGAAAGTTTTTTCGATGGAAGACTTTTCATTGAAAAAATATATCGAGAAGAATGATCAACTCGCACACCTAGAAAAACGAAGCGCTCGCTATGATGTTTCCTCCAGACCCATCGTACACACCCTTGGGATGTCATTTTTGGGAACAGCTCTTGTCTATGGGCTTTATGTCCAGCAAATGAGTGTATCAGAAGTCGTTTTCTTTTGTGGCCTCCTCTATGTGTTCTATGAACCGATCAAAAAATTCGCTGAAGAAAACAACCATATCCAACGTGGTATTGCTGCTTCTGAAAGGATGTTTGAAATACTTAACCTCGAACCTCATTTTGATGATGCAGAAGGAGCTAAAGAGCTCGAAGGGTTTAATGATCGTATCGAATTCAAAGATGTATGGTTTAAATATGCTGATGAATGGGTTCTTAAAGGGTTAAACCTAACTATCGAAAAAGGGCAAACAGTAGCTATTGTCGGACCTACAGGTGCTGGAAAATCAACGATCGTTCAACTGTTGCCAAGGTTATACGAGGTCAATAAAGGGGAAATCCTTATTGATGGAATTCCTATAACACAAGTGACCCAGCAGTCCCTCAGAAATCAGATTGCCGTCGTCCCGCAGAAATCCTTTTTGTTTATCGATACGATTGCAACAAATATTTCTTTTGGCCAGGGATTTTCACAAGAAAAAGTAGAACAGGCGGCTGTAAAAGCTCATGCCGACGAGTTTATCAGACGATTACCGAAAGGATACCAGACAGTCCTCGCGGAAGCGGGTAAGGATCTCTCTGGAGGGCAACAGCAACGGCTGACGATAGCTCGAGCTCTTGCTAAAGAAGCTCCTATCCTTGTAATGGACGAAGCGACTTCCTCTCTCGATATGGTTAGCGAAAATCATATTAAGACCGCCATCCACCAACTTAGGGGAAAGGTAACACAAGTAATTATAGCTCACCGGCTTTCTACCATCGAAGACGCCGATAAAATCATTTATGTCGATGATGGTGTAAAGCTTGCAGAAGGTACGAAAGAGGAACTGCTGCAAACTTGTACAGGTTTCAGGTTGATGTGGGAGATGATGCATCGATCAGAGTCAAAGAAATCCTTCCAGACGGAAGAGATGGCTCCTCAATGAAACACTTAAAAAAAGATGCCATCGTAATTCATTCTGGAGGAATGGACTCTTCGCTATGTTTAGCTATAGCAGTAAAAGAGTATGGTTCGGAAAATGTATTAAGCTTATCGTTTTCCTATCAACAAAGACACTCCAGTGAATTGGAACAAGCACGGGAAATTTGTAAAGAATGGGAAGTGGATCATTACGTCCTGGATATCGGTTGTTTAGCGGAGATCACTTCAAATGCTTTACTCGATCAAGAAATGCAGATAGAACATCCCCATGGAAAAGCTCCAAATACATTGGTTGTTGGCAGAAATGGTCTTATGGCAAGGCTTGGTGCTATTCATGCTGACAATCTTGGTGCTCACTGTATTTATATGGGGGTGATGGAGTTGGAAAGCGCTAACTCTGGATACCGAGATTGTTCGCGAGCGTACATGGATTTGATGGAACAGATTTTGCGTATCGATTTAGATGATCCTAACTTTGCCATTCGTACTCCTCTTATAGATCTATGCAAAGAGGAGTCTATGGAACTTGCTCATAGTCTAGGAGTGCTCGAGTACTTACTAGATGAAACAATTACCTGTTACGAAGGAATACCGAGAAAAGGTTGTCAAATATGCCCTGCTTGTGCCTTACGTAACGATGGGATTGAGTCTTTTAAGAAAAAACATCCCACTCTTGTTCTCCCTTATTAAAAGGTGCTAGCCTTGACTTTTGCAATAATGGAGGGTATAAATAAAATAAATAACCCCCTGAATGCTTCATGCGTCTTCCAGAATTTATCATTATTGGTGCTATGAAGTGTGGAACTTCAACACTCCACACTCAGTTAAATGAGAGAAGCGGTATTTACATGTCTGATCCAAAAGAGCCAAACTTTTTTGGAGATGACCTGTATTATCAGAAAGGGTTAGATGCTTACTCTGAACTATTCGAAGGGGCAAGAGATTGTCAGATTTGTGGAGAGTCTAGCACCCATTACACCAAAATCCCTACGTTCAGTAGTGTTGCCGAAAGAATACATTTGGCAATCCCAAATGCGAAATTTATCTATATAATACGAGACCCTATTGAAAGGATGGTATCTCAGTATATTCACGAATGGTCACAAGGTGAGGTAGATTTACCCATCGACGAAGCTGTGGTGAGGTATGATAGATTTGTCTCGTATAGTTGCTATGGGATGCAAATTAAACCCTATCACCAAAGGTTTGGAAAAGAAGCTGTTTTACCCGTTTTTTTTGAGTCAATGATTCGATCTCCCGAACGAGAATTTAAAAGAATCTTAAATTTTTTAAACGACCCTTCTCATGAAGAGAGGAACTGGCTTCATAATATGCCTAAGCAAAATGTTTCGAAGGATCGAGTAAAGAGGGG
>JAJFMC010000233.1 GCA_021772365.1 Chlamydiota bacterium | reverse complement strand
CTTATGAATAAACACCGGCACGTCAAATATCTTTTTTAGATTAAATACATCGGCAATGTGGTACCAATGGGAGTGCGTTAAAACGATGGCTATTGGGATGAATTTATGATTATTTATTACATTAATGATGGGTTTACAACTTTCTACCCCAGGATCGATGATGATAGCTTGTTTTGTTTGTTCACAAGCTAACACATATGCATTAGTGAGAAAGGGTCCTGAAGGGAGGGCTTGTATAAACATTGCACCGGAGAGGATTCGAACCTCTAACCGCCCGGTTCGTAGCCGGGTACTCTATCCAATTGAGCTACCGGTGCTAAGGAAGTGAGATTTTCACCTATTTAGGATTACTTTTCAAGCTAATTTTTTTGGATAATTTTTTTGGCTTTGTTATGTATAGATTTGGTGTTTATTGAAAGGTTGTTATTTCGCTGGTCATGAACTCACGTTCTAGCATGCGTACAACTTCTGCGTGGCTTTGTGTTTCTTTAAAGCAGCGACGTTGTCGGTGGGCTCCATTTCCCATCTTGATAATCTGGTTGATGATTTTTAGTTCGTTAATGCATCCATATTCTATGGCTATAGGAGCTAGGGTGGAAAGGAGTCTTTCTAAATCTTCTTTAATACTTATTCTCTCTAAATCTTCGCCAACAAATATTTTTCCCTCCAACCCATACCTTTGTGCCATCATTATATTTTCGGGCAGTAGTGCATATACAGTTTCGTTTTTTAGTCTTTTTTCAGGGTGTTTTTTTACATCTTCAAGTGCCCATACCACCAGGCATTGTATCATTGCAGCTAAACCCATCGCCTCGTCGAGGGTTGAAGGAATATCACATATTCGGAATTCTATAGTTCCAAAATCAGGGCTGGGGCGGATGTGCCAATAGATATCCTTCATTTTTTTAATAATTTTTCTACTGTGCAGGGTGTTGAAAAAGGAGGAAAATTCTTTCCAGTTTGAAAAATAGGGAGTGATATCTGCATAAGGTAGTGAGTTCATCACTCCATATCTAAATGATTCGAGGCCTGTATCTAATCCGTTCCAATACGGTGAATTCGCAGATAATGCAAGAAGATGAGGCATATACTGTAGGGTACTGTTGACTGTTGTTAGTGCATCTTCACCGGTAGGAACACCTACGTGTACATGTAATCCGTAGACGTGAATTCTTTTGGCGATGATCTGCATTCTTTCAACGATCTTTTCATACCTTTCTCCTGGATAGTGTATCATTTCCATCCAGGGAGTAAAAGGGTGTGTCCCAACGGAAATGATATGGAAATTCTGTTGTTGTGAGATCTCTTTTAATATGGTTAGGTCTGAATCGAGCAAAGAGCGACAAGTAGGGATATTAGGACTGATGGGAGATTCGATTTCGAGTGTTGAGCAATTAAATTCGTTTTTGAACCTCATATAACCTTTTTCGTGTAGAAATTCTATGAGTTCTGGGGATGATGATAAAGGTTTTTGTGTTTTGGGATCCGTAAGGAGAATTTCTAGTTCTACTCCTACTGTAAAGTTAGAAGAGTCTTTAAATGGTACAGACATGCTTCCTCATAAAATTATTATTTCATTGGTCTTACACAAAAGTTAACTCAAAAAATCTAATTTTTGAGTTAACTTTTGTGTACTTTCATTATATATAAGCGGAGCAAAGAGTCTATCTCTTTTTTAAATGAATCTATCTCTTTAAAATTAAACGAGATCGTCTGTTTGTGTTTAATAGGTAATCCCTGTACTAGACGATAATTAAAGAACTGGTAATATGGTTTTTTTTAGAATATAGCGAAACTCATTTAAAAATTGGATAATTAGAGGGTATGATCAAGAGCAAATTATTTGATATCAACTCAGGAATTATTAGCGGTTTACTGTTGGTTATCATAACGATAACTTGTGTTAATCTGATTTTTACGAATGTTCTTGAAGGATATTTATCTCTGGCCATTTTTTTAGCGCTCTCTGGCGGCGTCATCATGAGTTTGGTCGTCACATTTTTCAGCCGTGTTTCTTTTAATGTCTTAGGTTGCCAAGACACTTTTGCTGTGATTGCTGCTTATGCTGCTGATTCGATGATTCGAAATGGAGCGCATTTGGGAAATGAAACCCTTTTGATTACTGTATTAGCTCTAGTAGTGACAATGACGATTTTCATGGGAGTATTATTTTACTTATTAGGTAAATTCAGATTAGGAAAGGTGATTGAATATACCCCCTATCCCGTGATTGCCGGATTTTTAGCAGGAACTGGTGCTTTGATTATCATTGGTGGTCTGGAGATTAGTACGGGGGTTAATCTTCTTGAAGGAAACATTGGAAATATTTTCAAACCTGATTTGATGATATTTTGGATACCAGAAGTTATTTATGCGGTCATAATGCTTGTTGTTTTAGAGAGAAATAAAAATATTTTCTTGCTGCCAATCATGCTGTTGATTGCTATGTGTACTTTTTATGGAGTCACTTGGTTTTTGGATGTTTCTTTGGAAGAAGCGAGTATGAGGGGGATGTTGTTGGGGCCGTTTCCGGATTTTTCATTTGGTGATTTAGCTGTTTTGGGAAATGTTGAAAACATACAATGGAATTTGATCCTTAATCGGTTACCTGATTATTTTATTGCAGCTGGCCTTGGTGTTATTGCTTTATTGTTCAACACAAATAGTTTAGAAGTTGTGACCAACACTGACATCGATATAAATAATGAGTTGAAAGTGACTGGTGTGGCGAATATCTTAGCTGGTTGTGTTGGTGGAATAGGAGGTTATCAGCATCTGGCAACATCTGTGATCAATCAGAAAATGGGTGCGAAGACGTATCTTTCCGGTATATCACGTACCGTTACTGTCGCTCTTTCGGCTTTAGTGGGGTTACCTCTATTAGGCATCATGCCCAAATCGTTGTTTGTGATTTTGTTGATTTTTCTTGGTATATACTTCTTATATGATTGGTTGTTTTTGACGTACTTAAAAATCAGTAAATATGAGTATTTTGCTATTCCCATCATAGCCTGTTCAATTGTTGTTAACGGATTATTTATTGGTGTTCTGGTAGGTTTAGCGGCATCATTGGTCATGTTTGCTTTCAGGTGTAGTCGGATCAAAATAATTAAGAGTGAATTGTCAGGAGAGGCTTGTGCTAGTAATGTTGAGCGTGACTATGCAAAAAAACAGGTGCTGCAGAAACACAGGAAAGACATACGTCTCATTTATTTGCAATCATACATTTTTTTTGGAAATGCTGTAGGTTTGGTAAACAAGGTAATAAAAGATATTGAAACTGAAGATTTATCTATCAAATACTTAATATTAGATTTTAAAAAAGTGTTTGCTGCCGATGCTTCAACAATTTTTAGTTTCATAAAAATTTCGCGGCACTGTATGAACTATTCTGTAAAACTCATTTTTAGTGAAGTTCCTGAACAACTAAAACATGAATTTAAAATCGCGAAAGAAAATGATTTGCCATTGTTTTACGAAGAAGTTAGCGACATTGACCATGCTCTGGAGCTATGTGAAAGTGAAATTTTAGAAAATTATATGGATGAGGCACCTATTACTTCAGAAGATAATGTACGAAATTTATTACCCAACCTTTCCAAACATGAAGACTTTTTCGCATATTTTGAGAAAATTCCAGCTCCGAAAGATATAATAATCATGACCGAAGGCGCCAAATCTGAATCTTTATTCATACTAGTGAAAGGAAGAGTAGAGGTGTTTATCAAGGATGTAAATGGTGTAGAAAGAAGAGTTAAGTTATTAAATTCCGGAACGATTATTGGAGAGGTTGGATTGTTGATGGGTACTCCAAGAACAGCTTCAGTTAGAGCCGTCGAAAATTGCGTACTCCTAAAGTTGACTCGAGAGAGTTTGGGGAAACTCAAAAAAGAACACCCTATAGGGTTAGCCGATCTATATCTCGACATAGTCAACATTACAATGGATCGATTCATCAATGTCAGCGAGTCTGTTAGACAGCTGAGTGCTTAAATAAGTCCCCCGCCGTACGCGTACATCTGTAGAAAAACATGACCAAGTTTAGTAATTGTTTCTGTATAGGTGTCCATTGCCAATGAATGGTCTACAAGAGGGATTCCTAGAAATGAGCCGATAAAGGCTATGTTTACGTCGACTCCCATTAACCCTTTGATGTAACCGATTGGATCTAGCAGGCATACACCGTCTCTAATACTGACAAAATTAATGGCATCAGCGAAGCCCGCGTTGTTGGATATCATGGTCGCTGAGCCAAAGGTAATGATTTTAATCATTTTACGTTCTTCGGGTGTTAGCAAACTACCTGCAACGACACTATCTGTTCCGCCGAGACTGTGGCAATAGTGGAGAATTGTTCCTCCTCCACCAGTACCTCCCATTTCTTGGATCATTTGCTTCCATGTAGAGGCTAGTTCTTTTGCGTAAGGAGAAACATAACCACACTTGATAAGAAGAGCCATGATCATATCTCCACACCATCCGGATGTAGGTCTAAAGATGTAATGAATATTGACACCACCGTGCGTACTGTTCATGAGTTCTAATGAGTCGCGGTAGTAAGAGCGTATGTTTGATATACCGTTTAGCAAAGTAATGCGGACTTTGTCAGAAACTTCTCCCTGTCCATAGATACCGCTTTCCAGGGGATGAATATAGTATCCTGCTAATGTTAGGAATCCTTTTCCAAAGTATTCTTCAAGAGTAGAAGTGAGGTCGGGTTGTATTTGTTGAAGATATTGAGTTTTTGTTCTGATAAAACTCAGAGCTTTGCTACCGAAATCCATGAGAACATTAAGGGCATTGTCGAAGAAATTAACGATGCTATTCCATATTTCGGAACAAGTAATAAGGCCATAATGATCGACATTTTCTAGGGGGTTGTTATGAACATAGCAATAGCGGTTGATACCATCTAAATAGCCGAGGGGGTCTGTGGTTATCCATCTACCTACTTTTGGGGAGTAATAGCGTTTTCCGAAGAAGACGAGTTCTGTTTCTGTTTCGTAGCGTTTGCTACAGTATCGCCAGGGGCATAGGGTCTCTTCGCATGATTTGATTTCTAGATTATCCCCAATAACCGTTTCTACACCAAAAGCTGTGTATCGGTAGAATTCTGATACTTCGGCAGTTTCGGTATTAACTAGGCAAACAGTATTCCCCCTGTAGTCATTTATGGAGGCATAGACAGTGTCTTGAAGTTCTATCGCGACGTTTGCTCCGATGTCAGATCCTTTTGATCCACTTAGTATTCTATGTTGAGTGATGATACCTTGACTGTTTGTCTGTCCGATTTCATTATTATCGACGAAAATATACTTGGTGATTTCTTTTGTTTCCCAATTTACTTCGGGGTAGAACTCCTGTACAATTTTTTCGGTACGTCTCCCTTGAGAGTCATATTTGTAAAGAATTTTAAGGTAGTCATCGACGATGACAGATGTCATTCTATTAAGGGCATCGTACTGAAAAGAGAAGGACTCTCCTTCGCTAATTTTTTCTTTTAGATTGCCATTTGCATCATATACGTAGTGATAATCTCCATCATATATTAATCCATTTACAGAGTTATTTGATATGACATCACCATTGCAGGAGGTTCGATTTCCGAAGGGGTCGTAGGTGTAACTGTTTGTAACGTGCCCAGTTTCTTCAATCAGCCTGGAGTTGACGTCGTGCTGAAATCGGCTGTCTACTTCGCCAAGAGGGTCGTTTGTTGTCACTCCGTACAAATGCATGGCTTGTGTTTGAGCATTTTATTCCCACAGTACGGATTCCGTCCACCAAGGTGAATAAGTATGTGTTCGGTGCCCTTGTTTGTTATATTGATAAGTAGTATCTCCACAGCCATTTGCTAATTTTTCGGCGAGTAGTTTTCCAGATATATCGTAATGACTATAGATGTGATTGTATCTGTCACGATGTTTTGTGTCTTTTCTTGTTATTTGAAGAAGGTTGACGGCGTCGTATTGGTAGTGAACAGAGGAGTCATCTGGTAAAGTATAAGATGTACGTCGTCCTATTTTGTCGTATGTATATTTTAGAGTCA
>JAJFMC010000232.1 GCA_021772365.1 Chlamydiota bacterium | reverse complement strand
ATACCACGTTCTTTATCTTCTTTTGTGCATAAGGATGTGCATAGGACGACAGGTAGATCTTTCAACCCTTCTGTAACTCTTACCTTTTCAACGAGTTCGAAACCTGTCATCCTAGGCATTTCTATGTCGCTTAGAAGCAGGTCCACTTTTTCTTGTGAGAGTAAAGAAAAAGCTTCTACCCCATCAATTGCTGTTTTTACTGTATATCCCGATGCATCGAGAATATTTTTTAGAAGCATCCTTGCTGTGACAGTATCCTCTGCAATCAGAATCGTTTTTTTTGTTTCTTTTTCGTTTTTATGTATGGATTTTCTTCTTAAATTTGTCGATTTAGCTCCGATTGTCACTGTTTTCACAATATCGCTTGGATCTAGGATCGGCACAACTTTTCCCCAATCCATGACTGTGGCGTCAGCAATATTTCTTATCCTTCTGAGCTGTTTACCCAACCCTTTTACAAAAATCTCTTGTTCGTTAAGAATTCTATCAACACTGATGGCAAGGGTGACTTCTGAGGCCTTTATCACTAAAACGTACAAAATGTTCTTATCTTGCTCTTTAGATTCTTTTTGTTCTATTCCCAAAACATCCCTTAATCGTACGTATGAGAGATGTTTCCCATCGAAGAAAATACTTTCCTTTCCCTCAATCGATTTTATATCACCTTTTGATATTCGTAAAACTCTGAGCAAGTAGTGGGTAGGAATGACAAATTCTTGATCTTCTACAACTAAATGCACACCGCGAAATGTCGCCAATGAAAGTGGCAGATGTATTTTAAACTCAGTTCCTTCATTCTTCTGTGATTCTATGAATATTTTTCCCCCAAGTTTTTCTACTTTTGTATTCACAACTTCCATTCCGACACCTCTTCCAGAGATATCAGTGACGATGTCGCTCGTTGATACGCCAGAGTGGAACATCAGCATCAGAGCCTCTGAGTCATCCATCTCTTTAAGGTCTTTTGAGTGAATCGCTTCATTTTTAAGGGCTGACTGTTTAATCTTCTCGATGTCAATTCCAGCGCCATCATCTTTAATACTCAATTCAACCTTACTTCCGCTGATTTTTGTGACAGTAATTACAATTTTTCCGGCTTCAGATTTATTTGCCTGCTTTCTTTCATCGTTATTCTCTATACCATGGTCAATGCTATTTCTGATTAGATGCATTAATGGGTCTTTCATTTCTTCCAGGATACGACGATCGATTTCAATTTCTGCACCCCGAATTTCTAAATTAACCTCTTTATGCAGGGATTTTGAGATATCTCTAACCATTCTGGGGTATGCTTCGAATAGTGTTTGACAAGGTTGCATGAGTACTTCTTTTGTCTCTTCAAAAAGACTATCGACAATACTTCCGCTAATGCGATAATCTTGCGATGATTCTCTATTTAAGTTAACAATCATATCTTGAATTTCTTTCAAGTGATCATCTTGCCAGTTTAGGAAAGAAACTAAAGAGTTGAAGGTGTTGGTATAACAGTTAAATGAACTTTCTTCCTCTTTGATTGTCAGCTGCTTAAGAGTTTGAATATCTTTTTGTATACTCCTTTTATGAGAATCCCATTTTTCAAACTTTTTTAGCAAATCCTCAACAGTATCAAGTCTTTGCCCCGAAGTGATCTTTAAAGTAAGCATTTCCTCAATCTGCTGAAGGAGCTTATCGAGTTTGCTTGTGGATACACGAATCGTCGAATTCGCATTAGCTTCATGAGCATGACTTTCGTGCTCTTCTTTCTCTTTTTTAACCTGCTTTATTTGATCTTGGCTTTTAGTAGTAGTCTTTGTAGAACATGTAGGCTCCCTCCCATGTGCAATTTCATCCAACTGTGCAACAATTTCATCCATTTCTTCTGAGTAATTTTTCTTAACATCACAATCTTCGGGTAGAACTTTTTGTATCAAATCTATGGTACGGTATAGGGTATCAAAAGCTGAAGGTGTCAAAACGATAGTATTTTGTCGTAGAGCGGAAAGAACATTTTCAAGTGACTGACAGATATCTTGAATCAATATATGGTTAACCGCTCTTGACGCTCCTTTCAGGTTATGGGCCTCTCTAAAAATACGATCGATTAGTTCTTTGTCGACATTTGCACCCGAGTTTTGTTCTATCTCGATAAGCCCATTTGAAATCACCTGTAATTGCTCAGCTGCTTCTACTTGAAAAGTCTCCTTCAACCGACGTATAAAATCTTCTTCATTTATATTCATCTCTCACCATTCAGTGCTTATCTTTTAATTAACGTATACTCTTCTATGAGTTTCTGTAAGCTATTACCAACATCAGTCAAACCGACCATTCCATTTTCTATTGTTCTCATATGATCGGCTTGTTGACTTGTTGACTCTCTGATACTTGCCATTGCGATCGTCACCTGTTCAACGCCGACGAGCTGTTGTTGCGATGTAACTGCAATTTGTGATGCTGCTTCAGAAACTTTTTCTATCCCTTCGTAGATTGACCGTATTGACTCATTCGTTTTTTCTGATTGACCCATCCCTACAGCAACAGCTTTACTTCCCTGCTCGGTAGCCATAACTGCTGCACTAGTAGAGTTTTGGATGTCGTTTAAGATATTTCGTATTTGTACTGTTGCTTGTTTGGACTGTTCAGCTAGGCTTCTCACTTCCTGAGCAACGACGGCGAATCCCTTACCCTGATCACCAGCTTTTGCAGCTTCAATGGCAGCGTTTACAGCAAGGAGATGAGACTGTTCAGCGAGATCATTTACCGTATCGATAATTTCACCAATGGTTTGGCTGTGCTCGCTCAGTTTGATGATGCTTTCAGATATCGTTTCCATTCCCTCTTGGATATTTGTCATACCACGAATTGTGGATTCTAAAGCATCTTCGCTTGTCCTAAGGACCTGTAAGGCATCTTCAGACACATCTGAAACATTCCTAGCTTTTTCGGCGGCAACCTCTGCTGTCTGTTTGAGCTCTTCAACTGTAGTTGTTGTTTCCGTTACCGCGCTTGCGGTCTCTGCGGAGCCTGCTGAAGTTTCAGAAATACTCGTACTAATTTCTTTACCTGATACTGTGAGAGTATCAATTTCCTCTTGTAGTTTTTCAGTCAATGAACGGAAGAAAACAATGATCAAAACAATCGTGAGCACCATAGTAACAGCAAGGAGTCCAATCACCCAAAACAAGCTAGATTGGTAGCTATTTTTTAAGTTGATGGCAAGATCGATATTCTTTTCAACAAGAGTTTTTCCAATATCTTCTAGAGAATGAATTTTTTGTGACTGCTTTCTCCACCATGTTTGTGGATCTACGTCAAAGGCCTCACTATCTGGATTTGTAATCACAAGCTGTCGAAGCTGGTTAGCTTCTCTGACATCAGGAATACTAGTCATTTTTTGATAGAGAGCATCTTGATCTGAAGTGGCAATTTCATAGAACGTTTGTCTATAAGCATCTTGAGAGTTAATAAGCCCCAAAAGATCGGTATACTCTTCACGAGTAATCTTATTTTTAAAAAAAACATGATATAAAAGATTTCTCTCTCTGCTTGCGCTCATTATTTCGTGCGATAAGATAATATCGGCATATAGTGTTCTACCAATCGACAAATTCTCTTCATGATTAGCAATTTGCGCGAGTTCCTTGAGAAATTCGTTGTCAATACTTTCGAAATAATCTTGTACTTCATTTAGAGAAATGGATTTGTTATCCACTTGTCGACGAATAACATTAATAGAGTTTAGCTTATCGATAGTAGAAGCGAACAAAGTGGAGAAGGATAGACCATCGATAATAACAGAAACCTCAACAATTGATTTCTTAAGGGTACTTATCATTTGATCAGAGATATTCCGCGCGTGATTGAGAGCTCCTTGATCTTGCTTCACATCCTTATTAATCTCGATAAGGCTATAACTTTCCTCATCAACAAGAGCAGCAATTGTCGCACCAATTTCTTCAGAAACGGAAGTAATGATAACTGCATCATTCATTTTCCGAATACTATTGATGTCGTCCATCAAAAATTTTGAGATGAACCCTAAGAGGACAATAGTTGGTAGAAGGATAATCATCATAAACTTATACTTCATTTTTACATTTGAAAACATAATCAACTCTCTCACGTTTAAATAAATAAAATAAGGTAGTGTGGCAAAATTTATTTTGTCATTCTTCCTAACTTACCACCTCATCAACAATTAAACTCTCGCTCTGCAAAAG
>JAJFMC010000231.1 GCA_021772365.1 Chlamydiota bacterium | reverse complement strand
GCTTCGATGCCATCTACCTCGGCTGGTCGCTTGGACAGCCTCCGGAAGATCCAAAACAGCTATGGCACTCGAAAGGTGCGAAACAACAGGGGTCTTCTAATGCTGTAGGTTTTGTGAGTGAAGAGGCCGATGCCATTATCGAGCAGCTGCAATATGAATATAATCAGACGAAAAGGCAAAAGTTATACCATAGGTTTGATGAGATCATACACAATGAACAGCCTTACACTTTCCTCTATGCACCAAAAACAGCGATGCTTTATCGAGACTACGTACAAAATGTTTTTATCCCTTCCGATCGTCAAGACCTCATCCCCGGTGCAAATGTTGCAGAGCCTGTTCCAAGTATTTTCTGGTTGAAAAATTCTGCATCAGGGAGTCATGAACACTAGCGATGTTAAATTATTTGATCAGACGTCTACTCTTGCTACCAATTACACTGTTTTGCATCATTCTTGTTAATTTCATTATCATCAACTTAGCTCCTGGCGATCCTGTAACAGTCACTGAAATATCTCCAGAAGGGAATGTGAGTAGAAGTGAGGATCAATCCGTAGCATTTGGTAGTGACGACCGGTATCTACAATTTCGTGAACACTACGGTCTTACACTCCCGGTACTTTTTAACCGATGGCCTTCGATGTCTGACGAAGAAATTAAAGAAAGGTTGTGGGGGGTGATCCATCAAAAGGAATCTCCTACTAGCACTGAGGAGATTCCTTTCAAAGCATGGGACCAGATGAGAATTAACTTAGGGGACCGTTCGCGATTCGTGATGCCCAAGTTTCTGGCAATCATGGAAAATCCAGATACTCCTGAAGATATCCGGCGAATGGCTTCCCGTTTTTTTGTAAGGGGAGGGACGAGGCAGGCATACTTGGGATCCAATCTCGATGACGAGAAAAAAGCCTACAATAGAAAAATTGCTAAAGAAAATAATCTGCTCAAAACTCTCGTTATCTCAAAATTTGACACGCAGGACCAAGCGAACCACAAGGTCGAAGAGCTCAGAAAATGGTATGAGGAAAATAGCGAGTACTATGGATTTGATCCTACCGGATGGAAGAAAGCGAGTGTTTTCTTTTTCGACACACGCTTCTACAAATACCTCAGTCGTGTTTTCACTCTCGATTTCGGAACACTGCGCAATGATAACAATAAAACCGTCGTTAGTGAAGTGTCTAAGCGATTTAAATATTCTCTCACCCTTTCAATCCTACCTATGCTCTTTACTTTTGTCTTTTGTCAAGGTATCGGATTTACCATGGCTATCAAACAAAATCGCTGGCAGGACTTGTCATTGAATGTGACGTGCCTCATTTTTTATGCTATCCCCATTTTTGTTGTCGCACCATTTTTGATAGAAAAGGTTGCACTCAACGGTAGCTTCCCTTTTAGCGATGTGCCGATTCCGATAAGTGGGTTTACCAGCCCCGATGCAAAGTATGATCAAATGGTTTCCCATGAGCGACTTTTTGATATCATGCAGCATGTATTTCTGCCGTTAATTGCCATTCTTTACGGGGGGCTTGCAGCACAGTCGAGGCTTTCACGTACTGCAGTGCTAGAAGTAATGCGGCAAGATTATGTGAGGACAGCAAAAGCTAAAGGAGTGCCAACGTTTAAAATTTTGTATAAGCATATTGGACGTAACGCAGCCATTACAATAGTAACAGCAGTAGCAGGATCGTTGGGAATCGTTTTAGGTGGATCTCTCATTGTGGAAACTCTTTTTGAAATCGATGGGTATGGCAAGTTTTTCTACGACTCGATCGTAAACAGAGATTATAATGTTATTATGTTTTCCGCTCTGGCGGGTTCTTGTTTGACGTTGATTGGCTATTTAATCGCTGATATTGCATATACGCTTTTGGATCCAAGAGTGACACTGGAATAATGGATATGGATGAGGAGAAAGTTAACGAACAACAGCACCAAACCTATTGGGAGATGGTCTGGAGTAGGTTGAAGAGGCATAGGCTTGGAATGGCTTCATTGTTCGTGGTTATCTTTTTTTGCATTGTAGGAATTTATGCTCCACTTTTAGCGTCTAGTAAACCTATCGTCGTCTACTACGATGGCACCTGGTATTTCCCCCTCTTCCGCTACCTTTTTTATACGGGATTTTACACCAAGAAAATTGATCTTTTCTTCAATATTTTCATGTTCACACTTCCGGTTTTTATTCTGGTTTTTTACGCGTTGAAAAGAGTACCTCGTTTACGAAAACTGTCGATGACTCTGGTCTTTTGTATTCAGATGGTCTTGTTTATTTATTTTTCTACAGGTGTTGTAAAAGATCCTGCTGCTGACCCTACTCTGAATGCCGAAAGACAGGAGGTTGTGCAACAAGTCATCAAAAATACTGGCCATTCCCCATACCCAAGCTGGTATTTCGACTTAAAGTATATGAATGAATACGCAAAACTCAACATGCTCTTGCGGTATGAACAAAGAAATAATCAGCACCAGCGGCTGATGAAGTATCATAAAGAATTTCAGGATGCAGCACTCAACCGATGGGCAGAAAAAAAAGCAAAGAAAAAGAAACTTGAAATGCTAAGAAAAGGGATCAATCCAGCAAAAATTCCTAGTGTGGTTGAACTCAGAAACTCCATCATACACAATGCTCCCAAGGATACTCTAAGCAGTATCGGCGTGATGCCTTCGTTACACCAGATGAATCAAGACCATCGTGAAAGACGCTTGAAGATGCTCAATGAAACTATTGAACGGTATCGAGAAGAAGGAGTCACGCAAAAAGAAAGTTATCACTATGCAGTGAGTCAGAAACGCTACATTACCGATAGGTACAAATGGGTGATGAAGCAAAGCCAGCAAATACATTTCGAGTTTATGCCGTTGATCAGACCTTTTCACTGGGAAGATGATGCTGGAGGGGAGCAGAACCTCAACCAATATATCGGCTGGACAGAACTGACGCGTATTAACAGGAAAGATCTCGTTGCAGCTCTTATCTTTGGCATACGTATTTCTCTAGTCGTAGGAACGACTGCAGTTGCGCTAGCACTTGCAATAGGCGTCCCCATAGGAGCCTTCGCAGGATATTACGGAGGGAAATTCGATATTTTCGTCAGCAGATTATTAGAAATTTGGGAGTCGATGCCTACATTTTTTATGCTCTTACTCGTCGTCGCTATCACACAAAGTAAGTCAATATTCCTGATCGTCACCGTTATTGGCATATTTGGCTGGACGAGCTTTAGCCGCTACATTCGAGGCGAATTTTTCAAACAACGCAATCT
>JAJFMC010000024.1 GCA_021772365.1 Chlamydiota bacterium | reverse complement strand
CGAGTCTTCGATAAGTTCATGGGAATTCCCATCAACGTTGGTAATTTATGCGTGAAGACAAAAGAAGCTAGGTCATTGTGTAATTCACATAAAGAAAATCATGATTCCAAAAGACTCACTTGGCAAACTATCACTAGAGACCTTGTTGGTGAAGAATCTGAACATTGTTTTAATGAACAAGAAATCATCGGTGTCAGAGGAGCAGAACAATATTTTTGGGATATCTATCAGAACTGTTACCATTATGGCACGTCAAATTTACACTTCGCAACAGAGCTATTAACATTCTATCGAAAGTACTGTCTAGTAGATAACGATTTCAAAGTAGCCCTTAAAGGCTTTGTTGACGGCGTTTCTGCCGGATCCGAAAAACCAGAAAAACGACACTTAACTCCTTTTATGCAGAAGCATAAAATTCAGGAAAAATCACCCATACCTTCTCAACCAATTTGGGATGTTGAGAAATTACTAACGAGGCTACCAATGAACGAGCGTCTCTTACCCCATAAAAGAGGACTACAATGACAGGTCTAAATGATAATATCCATGTTATCATAAGAAGTGTCGGTGAAAGAACCACTGAAGCGACTCACCAAATACTCACTAATAATGGACTTTTACAAACAAATATTGATGTGATTACAGAACTCAGCCTAAAACAATCTCTTAGAAAATCTTTGGAGCTAGCAAAATCACGAAATAAACCTTGGCTATTTTTGATGGATGCGGACCTATTATTATTTAATGAATCCATCAATATGATCCACCAACTAACCTGTAAAGCACCAAAAAACACCTTTTGCATTAAATTTCATGCTTTGGATAAATTTTTAGGTGTACATCGTGAAATAGGAAACGTTTGCTTCCGAGCAGAGATGATTCCAAAGGCTTTAAAGTATATCCCACAAATTACAGAAGAAACACCTAGACCAACAGCACGTCTTATATCGATGACACTAGAAGAAGAGGGTGATGATCGTCAATCTGCTATCATCGTCTCTAAGAGTTTTAAGCATGCAGAGCCAACCTCAGCTAGCTCAAAAAAAATTGTTATCGGCGTGTATGGCGCAGAACAATTCTACAAAGATATCTACAGAAAACATTTCAGGCGCGGTCATAAACACCTTCATTACGCATCAGACTTTCTCGTGTTTTTTAAACGTCGCATAAAAGAAGATCTAGACTTCAAAGTCGCTCTAAAAGGTTTTCTAGATGGTGTTCTCTTCTTAAAAAACTACCCTGTAGATAAAGAAGAAATTAGTGAGGAGAAAATCAATTCGATTTTCAAAAAAATGGAGATTAAAGAAAAACCTCCAATTAATGCGTTAGAAAAATTAGACGCCAAATCAATCTACGAAAAATTAAAACACAACTGCTTTTACCTTCATCACCATCATGAAAAAATTGATCTTTCTATCTGACAGCTTTAACCAAGCTGTCAGAATTGATAATTTCTGTGTCATTGTTTCTCTTCTTGTTTTGGAGAGAATTGTAAAAATAGTTGAAGCTGTTTTCTAGAGTTTTTTTGCTATTCGACAGACGTTCTAAGGAGAATATAAACCAGTTATCGAATTCATACCTTTTCCAAGCAAAAAAACGATGCCTCGTTTTACTCCACGGCGCTACGCGCGACCTATCCGGTGATGCAGGACCTTAGAGTGGTCAGTGATTATTTTAATTCAGTGACATTGGTGTGAAACACGAGATAAATCGGTAGACAAATTGAGCTTCGGAAGCAGTGAAAGTGCTTATGACAGCATTGTCTGTTCATAGCTCACTACTATAGATAGAGTGATCGTGCAGCATTGGAACGTGACTATGTAAGTCTTCATTCATGTTCGGTATACTTAGGTTGATACGTATGGGTGAACATGATAGCCATTAGCTCTCTAGTATTTTCATAATACTGTAGCTCACAGTATCTACAATTTGGTTTGCTTGTACTGACGTTTGCACCATTTGCCAATCGCGTTGTGATCGGATGTCAGCAATGATATTTGCCAACTCACTCTCCGGGTCTAAAGATTTTAAGGATTCGCATTCATCACCAACAATTAGGCTTTCAATTTTTTTCATCATTGCAGAATATGCCACAAAAGTTCCTGTACGGCCTACTCCGGCACGACAGTGTACTTTTATGGGATTATTGTTATCACCATGGATCTCTGTCGTCAACTTACGTAGTTGCTCTAAAGAGCTAGTACTCGAAGCGGAAAAATCTTCCCATTTTGGATAATCTATTTGGGTTATAAGGCGTATTTTATCACCTTTCTTCAAAGAAAATTTACGAACAACAGCACCTGGTAGCGAGTATATGTTTTTTTCTTCACTCTCGAGCTTTACTGTGATACCGTCTATTGTCTCAAATTCTTGATTCACTGCTTCAGATTTGTTATTAGTCAATTTTATGTAACAATCGATCATTTTTTCACAGTTCGCTATTACGTCGGAATCGAAACTTTTTTCAAGTAACTTTATCATATTAAAGACTCTATTGTTTTTCAAAGTGCTGTTCCAACGAGTTTTACCAGGGCTTCCATCCATTCTTTTTTTGAAACCCACTAATTTTATCATCTGCCGTTTACCAACTTTAGAAAAAGCTTCTTCTATACTCTCTATGGTAATCTGATTAACAGGTTTCCAATAGTCAGTTTTGATCGGTAGTTTACAACTATCCTTACATTTCTGAGTAGACAACTTCAAAATGGTAGCTGTGCTATTAATATTTGCACTTTTTGGATCAACACCTGTTGTCATGATACTGGAAGCCGGAAACAAATGAGAAGAAGCGGTAGATGTTGGGGTATTGGCATCATTCCATACAGCAAGCCAAAAATCGTCGCAGGAATCGGTAGTGTAAATGAAACTGTGTAAATAATTTACGGAGTAAGCTTATAATGCTTCCTCTCAAGAGAAAATTTTGGCGATATACCTCAAGGAACCTAATTTTTCGTTAAGAGCACACAACGATTTCCTCATGGGGCCCGAGATCTCGGTATTTACAGTTTGCTTTGTTGTTTTTGAGCTTTCGGCAATAACGTTTATTTTGGAAAGGTTACTAGTTAACGCCTCGTCTTCAGTACCGTATTTATTGGAACTTGTAATCATTTTTTCAGCGAAGTTGGGCTGGGTTGTTACCGTAGTATTTTGTGATAAATTGTTTGGTTGTAGATTCTTGAAATTTTGTTCAGTTAAATTGTTGGTTGGTATCATACTTACAAAACCTTTCTTAGATAAAAAAACTATGGATGCCATATCAACAACATCTATAAAAATTAATATAACTATGGAACATTGAATAATCAACAATTTAAACAAACTATTTTATTAATTTCAAGTAAAGAACACTACTCAATATCCACTTCGTGACTACTTTTTCATTTTTGCCACACCCCATAAAATTTAGCTT
This sequence comes from Chlamydiota bacterium, assembly GCA_021772365.1. GTDB lineage: Bacteria > Chlamydiota > Chlamydiia > Chlamydiales > Criblamydiaceae > JAJFMC01. The sequence continues at coordinate 7,838 of JAJFMC010000024.1, read as the reverse complement.
GATGTGTTTACCTGTCTATCTTGGAAAAACCTATAAATACAACGGTTTTTACTAATTACGTTTATTTTTGATAAATTGAAGCAGAAGCTGGCAGAGTTTACAGGGTGTAAAAAGCTTGTGATTTGACCAGTTTATGTCATCCCTGGACAGCCCTCCCAGCATTTCTTTTACCGCTCTGTAGTTGAAGGCGACTTGAGGTCCATTATACCGGAAAAAACTACGACCTCAATTTTCAATTTAAATAAAGTGCGCTTACCGAAAGAGTGTTAAGAATACATTAAGACTAACCAATGTTTAAAAGAAAAATCCACAACAACATTTTTTTTTAAATATTCAAAATGCTATATTTAAAAGAAAGAGAGGTGATTATGTATACGTTTAAAAATCTATTTATCCTTGTTTTTTCCATTGTAGCCTTCAACCTTGAGGGGGTCACGGTAACTGGCACAGGTGCTGCGACAGAAATTTTTCCTCCCCCACCTAGCTCAATAGAAGTAGGCATGTACCTCAACCCTGACCTTCGGTATTTTTTTGAAGGCAGAATATCTGCGATCGATGCACCTGTTGATGTTCGTGTTGGAGGTATATCCACACCAGGTGATTATACCATAGATGTCCTGGGGGATCGTATACCTGGAATGATCACTGGTACATACGATTCATGGTACTTACACTATGACGTCGCTGGATCTCAACAATCTTCCATATCAGATATAACCTTTACATTTGATCAAGCGATTGCAGGCATCATATTCTCTGACCAACGGTCTTTGTCTGGAGGAACTAACTATCTAGCACTCACTAGACCTACATTTGGCTTACCTGGTGGTGTAACAGGTCTAACTTATGCAGGCGTGAATAATGGTTTAGAACTCAGATCTGGACCAAACAGAGGAGATACAATTACCGTCTCGGGTGACAGGAAGGCATTAACAGTTAATGTTCTTCGACTTACTACATTAATGGACGAGATAAGGATTTTGGTCCATGTACCAGAACCTAAAACCTACGTTATTATGGGTAGCCTCGTTATTTTTCTTCTTTTAATTCAAAAAACAAAAAATCGAAAAAGAAAAAAACAGTTATCTTTGAGATAATCACAAAACACCACACTTACCATTTTAAAACACAGATATTTATGTGCTTATGGGTAATAGGATAGCCTTTACTACCCCGTGAATAGACACCTTTTCATTGAAATACCCCACCCAAATCTGCAAAGTTTTTTTTAAAAACTTGATGAGAAAGTTCTATTAATCTCTAATATGTTTTACTTTGAGGCAAAAGGAGTAAAACGATGACCATAAATTTAGACAGAGAACCCAATACTGCTGTTGTTCAGACACTTAAATGCAAAGAGAAGAAACCCAGAAGCCCTTGCATCGACCATTGGCGCCTAATTGATGGTCCATCTAGTGTGGAGGAATCCGAAGGTTCGAGGAAAGCATTCAGCCAGAAAGCCGAACAACTTCATGCCCATGCCGATCCATTCCAAGGGTTCTATTTTGAATTACTACCACTCATTGACTATCAGAAATCCAATTACACGATCCTCTATATGAATGAGGGAAAGCTCGATTATTACATGCCAAAACTTCCTTTTGGCAATTATCCTTCTGGTAATGAGGTTATTGAGTACATAACTCAAATCATTAGTAAAGTAGAGTCTTTTTATGCAGAGCAACAACAGAAAGATAGATGGAAGGTGTTGAAAATAGCGCGCAGAGCACTACCGGGTATTCAGAAAATCATCGATAACTATTCCGAATTATCGTCTTATGAAAAATTTTCAAAAGACTTACAGTCTGGGTATTCCCGTTTAGAAGACTGGATTGCTAAGTCATCTGTCAGCTTAAGTTATATCGTCGACGAGTATATCGAATATCACTATAGCTTCAATATTTTTGATATTGCCAACTTACGCGGTGACACTTACCCAAAATCCACAGTCATCGAATTATTAAAGGAATACTACGGTGATAGACTGACAAACTTTGCGATTGATCGTTTTATTTCGGAAGAAAAAAACAAAGTCCCATTATCCTTCAGTGAAGATGAAGGGTTTACCTTTTTTGAAAATATTGATAGGCTCTCTTACAATCAACTCTATGGCCTCATTTTTACAATTGCAACAAATGCCAAGCGTGAAGACCTAAAGTGGAAATATGAAAAAAACAAGAAAGATGATAAACCGTTCGAAAAACTGAACGCTGCAGAAATTGATAAACTACTTACCTACTTTCGCAATTCACCAGATGGTCATAACTTATTCGATTACTTTGGTATTAAGATTTCCCTCGACAAGCACAGCGTTGACTCATCGTATTTAGATCTACTTCCTGCGGAAAACATTCAGGAACAAAGTCGCCTTAATGAAATGAGTGTGTATGCAGATATCGAATCGACCAAAATTTGGCACCCTGGACGTGTCATCCTCATGACTGACATTCAGATGTTCGACCAGCTAAACATGGTCTTTACGCATCCGTACCAGCCTCAGCTATTCCACTCAGACAAATATATTAGTTTCCTCAACGTAGCAGCTACATGTATCGCTTATCTTCAGTCATTTGAGAGCAACGCTGAGGCGATTGACGCCAATCTTCCCACTGTCATCAAAAAATTAGAAGACATCGCTAACCATGCTCATGAAATGTATCCTGACGGTCATGTCGCAAAATACAAATCCCACTGGCTCAATTTGATAGGTAAATTAAAAGATGCTCGTAGGAATCCAAAACTAGACCTAACAAATTACTACCTGAGCCTATTTTCTCACCCCTTGCAGTCTGATAAAGATCAAGTTAAAACATTAAAGCTCCATAGAGAACTTCAATCTTACGAATACCTTGCCCGAAAAGTCGCCTATTGGAACTGGAACTATCAAACTAGCCATTTTTTCGTTGATGAAGAAGGAAAACAGAAATACCCTAACCAGATGCAGCATCGTGTGGGGACACTTTTCCAAGTCTCTACAGGTACAGGGATGGAACTTTACGAAGTGAGAGATATTATTTTACGTGATGGATTCTGCTGCCAACTGTGCACACCATACGACACTGATAAGTTCGTGAAAGCTGGGGAGCCTATACCTATAAAAATCACTTTTCAAGGGACTATCAGGTCTCCCGTATCCACACGAAGAGACCTCTATTTTAATGGTGCCGGTTATGAGCTATGGTTGAAAGAAAATACAAAGTTACTCATTCCTGAGTTACGTGACCTAATGGCGGACTTACGACAACCTTATAAACATGGAAGCAAACCCACATTTTCTATCTACTACATAGGGCATAGCCTTGGGGGTTCAGACGCACAAAATGCGGCGTCATATTTAAGTGAGACATTCCTTTCTAGGGACGTTCGATCTGACTGGATTAGCCAGATTAATATTCACACGTTCAACACAGCAGGTGTTCCTAAAGACACAATTCACCGTTTTAACAATAATTATAAGGAGTATGAGGAGAAGATTAAAAGAGTCACGCATTCCCTCGTAAAAAATGACATCGTGAGTCGCTCTGCACAATGTAAACTAGGTTTAGATTTTAAAGATCAAAAAAAAATCGATATCATGGAAGTGTCGAATTTGGGTATCTACAACATTATTCTGAACCACTGCGATTACATTCACTCATGGACCGATAACATCCTCCCTCATAAAAAATTATGTTACAAGCATGACAAGAACAACTTCGATAGATATCTGAAAGGTATGGCTCACAGCTGGACGGATTTGAGGGGCCATATTAACGAACTTGTTCATGAAAGTCCCATTGCTCGAATAGCCCTCGCAATTGTTTATATTGTAGGTTTTTCTTTTGGAAACTACCAGTTTAAGTTAATGGGAGAAGGCGTCTTGTTTATGAGTACAGCAGCTTTTGCTACCGGGATGAAACTAATGCACGACGCCGGAGATTCGTATACCAAAGGGCAGATAACAACGTCTGTATCGGATATTTGGGATGCTACATCGAGTAAGTGGTATGGCAACCAGATCTTGGAAGGTACCGGTTAGGAGTATCAGATTGCGGCAAAGGTACCGTGGTACGAAACTTTCAGTACTTCATCCTGTAATACCATCGCGTCCAAACCAATACGTGCCTTGCCATACTTTTCAAATGCAGCAATGAACCTTTCCATACGGTCTGTATCGGAACACCTACACTCTGCATAAAACCTACCGTTAACGGGCTTTAAATAGCGTATCTCACTGCCAGCAATGACGATATCACCGGAAAGATTATGCTTCTGGAGGTTTAACTTTACGAGCCCCCAACATGCCAGAGTTGCTAGAGAATGTAAGCTTCCGCCAAAAACAGTGTTCTTATGGTTGGTGTTCCCTTGTAAAGGTGCTGAAAGTAATAGCTGAGTATCAGAAGCTTCTTCCACTTCAACAGCCATATGCTGTGTTAGAGGGATCTGCTCATAGAAATAGTCGCGGAAGTCTTTCGGATTCATATAACACCTATGAAGTAAAAAAAATCTGGGAAGGCAATAAGCCGGATTTTGTCAATTAGCACCTAAATGCTAACGAGCAATCATTCCTCTAGGGAATATGTCACCATATCCCTCAAGCAGCACCTTTTGAGGCTCGGCGGAGTACCTCAACACCTCAGTTCGCCTTGCTTCGGATAGGGTTTGCCGCCTAAACGGGTCTCCCCGCCAGGGCCCCCTCACAAAGGGGGCGTTTCACCCTGCCTGCTAAGCAGCGGATTACTTTCTGTTGCACTTTCCGTAGCCTTACGGCCCCCAGTCTTTCACTGGTATCCTCTCCTATGAAGTCCAGACTTTCCTCTCTCTCCATCTTGCGATGGTGACAGCGATTGCTTTGCTTCCCAGAAAACTTTGTTTTAGACAGCTTATTAACTTGTAGTTTTACGACGACGTCGTTGTCTTGTTGGAGCCACAGTAGTACCTTCGAACTCTTCACTTTGTACCCAGTAGAGGATACGTGAACAGTGTTCACAGAAGACGATTCTTTCTGCTTTACGTACAAGGTTTTCATCTTGCGCGGTAAGTGCAATATGACAACCGCTGCAGCAACGATTTTCGATAGGAACTACGACGCGATCTTTTTTATTTTTCAGCAGGCGCTCATAAACAGAAAACACTTCGGGATTGGCTTTGACAACTAGATTTTCTCTTTGCTTAAGAAGCTGTTTTCCTTCGACGTTAATTTTTGTTAGACGTTCGAAGATTTCATTTTCAAGAACACGACTACTTTCAGTAGTGGAATCAAGGCTTTCCTGAATATTTTTTATCATTTCTTCTTCTATAGCTAATTTGTCATTGAGATCACTAATTGCTTGTTCTTTATGGTTACGATCACGATCAGCATGTGCCATTTCTTGGCTAAGAGCGTTAAATTCTTCGACTTTTTTGATGCTGCTTTGCTGTTGTTCGAGTTTTTTAATTTTTTCTTGAATCTCTTTCAACTCTCCTTCACTAAGGCGCATATTCGTTTTGAGATCGAGAATTTCCGATTCTTTGACGGTTTTTTTATGCATCAAATCTTTTTTGATAGCGTTGATGTTGCCCAGCTCATTTTCTCGTTCTTTCTTCAATCTCATAAACTGGATCATTTGCATGTCGAGTTCTTGGATATCTAAAATTGTCGCAAGGACGTCTAGGATAGATTCTTTGGATACTTGGTGCTGTGACATGTTCACCCTTAAATTAAAAGTTCAGCTTGATATGTATATATACCCCAATACAATACCTTTTATTTACATAATTCTCAACAAAAATCTCGAATCGTCGCTTCGCTCCTATATTGAACTGAATGGCAAACTTGCGATTTTATTACTAATCACTCAGAATGGGAGTTTATCGAAGATCAACATATGGAGATTTACTTGCTATGACCTCTTACCTAAAAAAATATTTACAACGAATTCCTGAAAACGAACAGTCTAATGCAGCCATAGCCTATCTTGCTTCTCTTGATCATCTGAGCACCGCTTGTCCCGAAATATGCAACAGCATCGTCGACGAACTACTCGACCAAAGATCACACATTAAATTGATTGCTTCAGAAAATTATTCTTCATTATCTGTACAGCTTGCCATGGGTAATCTTCTAACAGATAAATATGCCGAGGGATATGCACATCACCGCTTTTATGCGGGATGTGAAAACGTTGACAACATCGAAGAACTTGCAACAAAAGAGTTATGCGACCTGTTTGGCTGCGACCACGCCTATGTACAGCCTCATTCAGGAGCTGATGCAAACTTGATAGCTTTCTGGGCGATCCTTTGTCAGCGAGTGCAAAAAAAGGAAGTTGAACGTCTGCAAAAAAAGACAATTGACGAGCTTTCTAATGAAGAATACGAGCAGACAAGACAACTTCTCGTCTCTCAAAAAGTACTAGGCATGTCTCTAAATTCCGGGGGACATCTTACCCACGGTTATCGCCATAATATTTCTTCGAAAATGATGCAGTCTTTTGTTTACGATGTCGACGAAAAAACAGAACAGCTAAACTACGACACCATTCGTGAGCAAGCAAGAGAAATCAAACCATTAATATTACTTGCAGGATATTCCGCGCATTCTCGACTTATCAATTTTGCTAAGATGCGTGAAATCGCCGATGAAGTAGGTGCTGTTCTTATGGTCGATATGGCTCATTTTTCTGGGCTTGTCGCAGGTAAAGTACTGACTGGAGATTTCGATCCCGTACCTCATGCCCAAGTCATTACTTCAACAACCCACAAGACTCTTCGTGGACCGCGTGGTGGATTTATCCTATGCACAAGTGAGTTTGCCGATATGGTCAATAAAGGGTGTCCCCTTGTTATGGGCGGCCCGCTTCCTCATGTTATTGCAGCGAAAGCAGTTGCCTTCAAGGAGGCAAACACACCGGAATTTAAAACGTATGCCGCTCAAGTCGTTAGCAACTCCCAAGCTTTAGCTGAACGTCTCATGCAAAATGGCATTGACGTTTTGACGAAAGGTACGGACAACCATATGGTTCTCCTTAACCTCGGCAACTTAAAGATCACCGGAAGGCAAGCTGAACAGGCTCTTAGAGATGCCAAACTCACCGTCAACAGAAACGCCATCCCTAACGATATAAATGGCCCATGGTACACATCGGGTGTCCGCGTTGGCACTCCTGCAATAACAACTCTAGGAATGCAAACTAACGAAATTCATGAAATTGCCGATACCATCAGCGAAGTCCTAAAAAATATTACACCGACAACTGTGGAGAAAACAGGGAAGCCTAGCAAGGCAAAGTACACTCTGCCTGAGAACATTATCCAGCAATCACATGAAGTTGTTGACTCACTACTTGCTAAACATCCCCTATACCCGGAAATAGCTGTACAACAAGAATGCTCTTCTTGTAGGTGTAATTAAGAAATTTCCCCTTGCAAATCTGAAATTAAAGAGTCATAATTTAGAGGAAATTGTAAAAAGAGTTGAAGCATTTTTCTAGAGATTTTTTTGACTCGCAAGGGGCGGAGTTCGTGGCCAACCATGCGTTGTTTGCAAGAACGAGCCCGAAGCGAGGCGGAAAAAGGCCTAGAAAACAGCCTAAATGTTTTTGAAATTTCCTCTTTAGCTTAAGATTAAATGAATACGGAGATAACAATGTCTGATAATAACAACAACTTTAAAACACTCGACGACCGCATTGATGCAACAATCCTTGAAGAGCGCCGCCTATTCATCTGCGATGCAGTCACACAAGATTCTGCCCATGAAACCATCCGCAAACTATGGTACCTAGAGCTGACTGATCCAGGAAAACCAATCCTTCTCGTCATCAACAGCCCTGGTGGTTCAGTAGATTCCGGTTTCGCGATTTGGGATCAAGTTCAAC
>JAJFMC010000230.1 GCA_021772365.1 Chlamydiota bacterium | reverse complement strand
ACAGACATTTTCTTGTCGTAAACGACTTTTTTACACCCATCTGCTAAGCCTCGATTTTCGGTAAGGGGTTGAACCCTTACCTTCAAATCGAGGCTACGCATCTGGGCGCAAAAAAGACCGTTTACGACAAGTTTGGGGTAGTAATCAGGGTCAAAGGGGCATAGACCCCGATTGCTACTTATACAAGTGAGCGGGAAATCCAAGTGATAGACTTGCCTCTTTCATCTCTTCATCCATTTGAGCTAGCTTTGGAGCATGCTTCAAGCGAAGAGCTAAAAATTCATCTCTGTACTCATTAGAGGTGGCGTCCCCTTGATATTTTTTATTAAGAGCGGCGAGACTTTTCTGGAACTCCTCATTGGACAACGTCATCAACTCTTTCTGATATTTCCCCATAATTTTTGTATAAGATTCCTGAAGTTTTTTCTCATTTTCCGTTCCTGGTAGCCATTCTTTAAGAACTTCCATACTATCAGGGTTACCTTCAATTTGTTTGCAATAGTTGCGCATATTTTCTTCTGCCATATCTAGTAAACAATCTGTTGAATCGTCTTTAGATCGTACTTGATCATGAATATTTTCAACCTCTAGCATCAGTGAGTCAGTAGGCTTCACTGCCTCCGCAGCTTTTATTATAAGCGTATCTCCTTCAATTCTTAACTTTACAGTAGAGCCTTCGCTGATATCTAGTAGGGCTAAAATACTACGGTCTAACACTAAAGCATTGCTGTTTCCATATTTAACTAATTTTTTAAGCATGTCATTCTCCTTGGATTATGATTTTTGTTATGACCCCGTTAAAATCACCAGGTACACACATTGTATAACACGTCGTATACACGATGTAAAACGTTTTCGGAGATTACAAGATATTTTGAGGTTTTATGTAACGACGTACACACCTCTAATAAAATAAAAAAAACACCATTTTTACGTAAGAAGACTCTGCGCCGTTCTACGATATAATGGAGAATTTCCAAAGAAAAAATGGAGTGGAACCTTGGACCTCTTTACCGAAACACACCTGAAAACCGTGGAACGGTACAGAATCCTTTTAGTGGAAAATCAGCATGTCATCCATGATCAAGTTAAATTAAATACCTATGCCCTGAAAGGGCATAGGCGGTAAGAGTTTTAGTTACGGCTTTGGATTTTTGATAGGAGTCTGAGGAATTCGATATATAGCCAAATCAGTGTGACCATTAGAGCGAAGCTAGCATACCATTCCATATATTTCGGCGCTCCTCGATTTGCACCTTGTTCTATCATATCGAAGTCGATAACGAGGTTTAATGCTGCGATAGCCACTACGAAAAGACTGAACAGTATGCCGAAAGGTGTACTACTGTAGACTAGTGGCATGGATATGCCGAAAAAACTCAGCATGATGCTAAGAAAATAGAACAGTGCAATTCCACCTGTAGCAGCGATGACACCTAACTTAAACCGTTCTGTCACTTTAATAAAACCTGTAGAGTATGCAGTGAGCATCACGAATAGAGTTCCAAAGGTCAAGCTAACGGCTTGAATAACGATCCCCGGGTATGCGGCTTCAAACATCGAAGAGAGTCCGCCAACGACGAGTCCTTCAACAAAAGAATATAATGGTGCTGTAATAGGCGCCCACTGAGGCTTGAAAATCGTCATCATCGCAATGATAAGACCACCAATTACGCCACCCCACAGATAGGGAGAGATAGCAGAAACGTTACCGCCGGACTTATAGAACTGCATCCACACCCAACCTGCTGAGAGCATCAGGCAAAGTAAGCAGAGAATTGTTTTAAAAATTACGCCTTGTACGGTCATCATTTCAGTATCTGATGCCATACCAAAGGTTGGTGAAAAGGCATTTCTTCCAAAAGCTGGATTTGAAGAACGCATGGGTTTCCTCCTACGGTTTATGTTTTCCACAATTATACTAGAAAAGGAATTTCTAACAAATGATTCTCATGCTTGCAATGAAATCAAATTCCAAGGAATAATCGACATCGATTTAAAAATATAGGTTCGATGATATGAGTATACTTACAAAACGGCAGTTATCGTATGTGCAATTGGGAATTGACAATGACATGCCGTTGTCTATCGAAATAATTGAAGGTGGAAAGTACCGAGCTAATTTTTCAGGGAATACAGGCTACCTCCGAGAAATCAGTTCTGATGATTACAGAAAAAATCGCCTCGCACGTATTGCTGACAGTCTAACAAGTACGCTTTACCATACTTGCCATAGCAGTATAGATTCTGCGGAAAATAGCATCGAGGTAAAAACAGCAAAAAAATTCTACCGAAAGATTAGCAAACAGTTAAACCGAACACCTTGCGTCGACAGATTACAACGTCAGCTTCTAGCATCAAGGTTGGCTATCCCTATCAAAGCGTTCGATGCTAACCCCGGTTTTTACGAATTTGCATCCGATAACTATTTGTATCATTATATACGCCACTATGGTCATGAGCTGGAAGTACATCCGAACACTTACGAGCTAAAGATAATGTCTGAAAACGAGTTGGTGCCATGGGCTGATGTGAATAATATCTTGGCGACTTCTCTAACTACACCGAAAAGCCAACCTATCCAGCCATGGGTGTATGGTCCTAAAGGCATCCAAAATAAGGACATGTACCACTGGAAAGAGTTCACGCCATACAGGTATGACGATCCTGACAAATGGGGGAAACGTTGGGTCTTAGAGGTTTGCACCTGTAACAAAAGTACTCCGCAAAAGACCGGTGACCACTCTTGGTTCCGCTTAAAAACACCTACAGGTGAAATTTATAGTATTGGATTATATAGGCCCGAGAAATCCGGTATTCTTGATAATTTTAATGAGCCCTTTAAGGTGAAGAAAGGTCACTTGATGCAGCCCGATCTAAGTGAGGTTTACCCTTGTAATATCCACACCATCCAATATGGTATAAATGAAGAAATTTTTGAGAAGATCAAGTGTCAAGTTGAAGAAGACAAACACAAGGACGAAGAGCTGTTTCAAGCTATTGGCATCAACTGCACGCAGTATGTGAATAAAATCGCAGGAATGGCAGGAATCCATTTTCCAACAAAAAAAAGGCTTTGGAGGTTTATCACTCCAACGCCTATTGAAAAAGTTATCGATGCTATTGCACCATTTGTCCCTGAATTCATCAAGAAAATTTGTAATGTCGTAGCCGCAGTATTTATCAACATTATCTTAATTTGCTTAGGTGCTACCAAGAATGACCCGACGGTGATCAACGGCGGGAACCTTCCAGTTAAACCCCACATTAGTTCGTTTTGGGAAATATTCGATCCTGAGAAAGCGTCGTTACATCACCCTCACACCCTAGGTTGGGACGTTTACCGGTCGGTGAACAAATGGCGGGAGAAAGAGCTAAAGGCACTAAGAAAGCAACTTCAGAAGTTTCTAAAGCACCCTTCAAAAGAAGAGGAAGTAATTCAAAAAGAAATTTCTAATATAAAAAAACGTATGGAAGAGATTCTCTACGATGTCCCCTCTCGCTATAAGGTATAGGAGTTGAGCTATGAATAGACTCAATCGAATAAAAAATAAATTTACCAAAACCTTCAATTTGTTTATTTATAAAAAGGTTTAGAAGGAATTGCATAAATATTTAAAGCAGTTTTTTAAACTTTTTTCGTTGCTATGCCCCCTCTCTTGAGTTAAAAATAAATTTACAGACATCTAAACGTTCCTTTTTGGAGGGTGCATGTGAAATCAGCCAAATTGCTTTACATCGATGACGATAGCGAATTACAAGACATTCTAATATCGGTATTTATGCCGATGGACATCTCATTGGTAGGTTTCTCCACAGGCAAAGAATCCCTGGCATTTATCAATAATTCAGAAAACATGAGTGATATTTCCCTGGTTATGATTGAACGAATGCTTCCCGACATGGAAGGCCTCAAAGTTCTCGACCAAATTACTAAGTTGTATGGACATAAGATTCCTGTAGTCATTATTTCCTCTCTTTCTTCAGAAAAAGATGTCGTAGATGGATTACACAGAGGGGCAGTAGAATACATCACTAAACCCTTTAATTTAAACGTTCTTGTGGAAAAAATCCACTCGTTAATCAACTGGAAAGAGTAACTCTTGAAAGGAAAGAATTACGATGAATTCAGGAAACATGATGTTTATTTTCTTCATCCTAGAAGTTATTGTCGTCACCATCCTTTTATTAATCATTCTAGTTGGAAAAGCATTTTTCACTATCCGCTATAAATATTCTTCTCGCCAATATAAGCAACTTTCTGAAGAACTCACCAGCTGTTTAGTTCATAATACCCCATTTAACCAACAATTCCGTCTAAAAAATTTCCATTCACTCACAACATTATTAAGTGTATTAGAAGCATTCAGCCACCGCTTCAAAGGTGGTTATTGGCACGAACTCAAGAATGAAGTTTCACGTAAGCACTTAATTGTTAAAGCTCGAAAATGGTCAAAAAGCCGCTCTTGGGTAAAAAGGAATTTTTCAGCAAGGGTGTTCGCACTCACCTCTTATTCCGAAGACGAAGCAATCGTATTAAAATTGATGGATGATAAGGTGTTTCTTGTCAGTAGCATTGCTTCAATTGTTGCTGTGCAGAATGAACTAAAAGATGGGGTTTATAAAATTCTGCAACAAAGGAGCAAGAAAAAAGATTACGGCTATTACTTCTTTAGAGATCTGTTACTGACCGGTAGTGAGAATGTTCTATTATGGATCGAAGAGTTTGCAACACTTGATAAAGCCCCTTCATTTCATATTGCCTGCCTCGATGTTCTTGAACATTCATACCTTTCTCTTTCGCAACTTTCTTTGGACAAAGATTTCTACTCGGAAAATGCTAAACTCCGACTGGCTGCATGTAGAATATACGCACACAATCCCCAGGATGACTCTCATCAAAAACTTATTGAGGCACTTAGTGATAGCGACTGCGATATCCGTGCGGAGGCTGCTAAAGGGCTTTCGCAGTTTTATTCACCTGAAACGATCGCACCCCTCGAAAAAAGCTTATCTGATAACGACTTACATGTTCGGATACAAGCAGCATTATCACTTGAGAAATTTGGTGAGATAGGGATAAACACATTGAAAGCACAAAATCAGTCTACCAACGCAAATGCTTATGAAGCCGCGCAATATGCGTTACAATTCAGTGAAGGTCTTTAATGATGGGAGAAACATTTGAATATTATTATTGGGCATTGGGGATATTTTTCCTGATATACTTTGGCCTTGTGAACTTCGTCTATGCAATCGTTACATCATTAGGATCCTACAATACGGCCAAAAGAATTCAGGAGCAACATAAGGAAGACTCTACAAGTATCTTACGATCGAACTCATTACCTGAGTTAACATTTCTGGTTCCTGTATATAACGAACCAACAGAGATTGTGAAATGTGTAGAGACACTACTTTCACTCTCTTATCGCTATAAAGAAATTGTCGTGATTAATGATGGTTCTGACGACGATACTTTTGACCTGCTAAATGAGACATTTGCTTTGAAGACTATGCCCATTCATTTTCCTCAGAAGTTACCCTCAAAACCTATAAGAGGTCTTTATAAAAGCACTACACACTCCAATCTCATAGTCATCGACAAAGAAAATGGAACAAAATATGACGCATTAAATGCCGGGTTAAATGCTTGTAACACTCCTTATTTTATAACAATTGATGCAGACACAATTATCGATGATGGTGAATTTGAATCAGCCATAAGGCCCATTCTTACGCATCCTGAAACGATTGCCGTGGGAGCAGGCGTAAGAATTAGTAACAACTGCTTATTAGTAAACAGAACGATATCCACTGAAAAATTCCCGAAAAACTACTTTCCGACTATGCAAACCCTTGAATATTTACGGTCTTTTCTCATGCGACAAGGGTGGAATTACACAGGAGGAAATTATTGTATTGCCGGAGCGTTTGCGGTGTTTTCTAGGGAAGCCGTGATGAATATCAAGGGCTATGCTCCAACATTTGCTAATGACTTAGAGATCATCATGCGTCTCCACAGATTTTACCAGGAGGCTAACATCCCTTATAAAATCACCTATCTACCTGAACCGGTAGCTTGGTCGGAAGGACCCAGTACTTATAAAAGGCTTTCCCTCCAGAGAATGTTGTGGCATCGAGGACTACTTGAGTCTCTTTGGTTTCACAAGAAAATGTTTTTCAACCATCGATATGGGGCATTTGGAATGTTCGTTTACCCTGTAGCTGTTTTTGGAGAAGCCTTTGAACCGTTAGTAGAGATATTAGGGTATATTTATGTTTTTGTTGGGGTCCTTCTGGGTATTATAGGTTGGCACTATATATGCTTATTACTACTGGTGAGTTGGGGATTGACGATGATCTTCTCTCTATTTTGTTTGATGATCGAAGAGCTAAGCTACAGGAAATACCCTACATATAGAGGCACTTTGAAGCTGATTGGTTATGCCTTACTAGAAAATTTTGGGTATCGACAGTTGACACTACTATGGAGAGCAAATGGCTTTAGGAGCTTCTTCGACAGGTATAAAATTATTAAAGAAGATAATAAAATAATTCAAAAAAAGTTCATAAAAAGTACTGAAGAGTACAATAAGGACTAGGTTACTATGGTTAGTAAATTAGAAGAGAAAATAGATCAGGCAAAAGCTACCATTGGTGTCATTGGCTTAGGGTACATTGGATTATCTATCCTTGACACCTTTGGGAAAGTTGGGTTCTCTCTACGAGGGTATGATAAGGATCCCAATAGAATAAACGACCTTAAGAACCATATCAACCCCACAAATTATCTTGATCTTGAAAATCTTTTTCATATAATGGATTTAGAATCTTTCACAATATCTTCAGAAGATACTATTCTACAAGATTGTGATATTTTGATCATCTGCGTTCCAACAACCCTGGATGAGTATCGAATTCCCGACCTTTCATGTCTTAGAAAAGCTTTTCAAACAGTGTTAAAGTACTCAAAACCTCATCAGCTGATCGTGCTTCAAAGTTCCACCTACCCAGGTTCGACGGAAGAAGAATTATTTCCACTTTTGAAAAATAAAC
>JAJFMC010000229.1 GCA_021772365.1 Chlamydiota bacterium | reverse complement strand
ACCCGAGGAGAATAGGGCTGCTCATGCCGAACATTAGGCTATTGGCCGGATATGTTTTACCTTCGGAAACGATGGCTATATCCTTAGGGAGAGAGTCTCTTAACAGTTCGTAATGCTTAATCACCTGCAGCTGGACACGTTCAGCCATCTCTACAGCAAGTGCACCGTGAAAAAATTGATAGGTCATCCACACGAGGATTTTTGACATAATCGTTTGATGGCTGATACTCCATGCCGTATCGGTACAAGCTTTTTCAAAAAAAACGACGAGGTCCATCGGTTCGTTAACGAGAATTTTGAGCATTTCGTTTTCGTTTACGATGTTTTCTAGGTGTGTTAGGTGATGTGGAAGTGCTACCGGCAGCTCCATACGCAATTCTCCTTGGTGCTTATTGTATGCAAATGACTGTGTATTGATAAAGAGTTTTTCGTTAGTTGGTAAGTTCTGCGGGGTGAGAAGTCGCGTGAGGAGGGTAAATATATGTGAGTCGATGGAGATTATGAATTCAAATACTCCAAGGAGGCGAAGCCAGTGCCATGGAGTAAGGAAGCTAGCTTGCGAGCAACCTTACTCCGAACTCGTGAATCCCATCACCTCACAAAGGTCAATTGTGCAGGAAGAGGATCACATCGCCATCTTTAACGACATATTCTTTTCCTTCAGAACGCGCCTTCCCCGCATCACGAGCACCAACACGCCCTTCGTACTCGACCATATCATCATAAGCGACAACTTCAGCACGAATAAACCCTTTCTGGATGTCTGTATGGATCTTCCCTGCAGCTTCTGTTGCTAGTGAGCCTTTCTTGATTGTCCATGCACGTGTTTCCACTTCACCGGTTGTTAGATATGTAATAAGTCCGAGCATTTCGAACGAAGCTTTTATGAGCCTTTCTAAGCCAGACTGGTGTAATCCTAAACTCTCTAAAAACTCAGGGCGTTCATCAGGAACCAACTGAGAAATCTCTTCTTCGACTTTTGCGCATACGGGAATAAATATGCTTCCCTCTTTCACCGCATACTCCCTAACTTGCTCTACATATTTGTTGTTCATCTCTGGCAGATCATCTTCAGAAACATTAGCGATGTAGAGAGCTTTTTTATCTGTAAGAAACTGATACTTCCGTACAAACACGCGTTCGTCGTCATTAAGTTCCAGTGCACGAACAAGCTTCTCTTCGTTAAGGTGGTCGCGAACTTTTTTCAGTGCTTCGATTTCAGGGAGAGCATCTTTATTTCCTCTAGCCTGTTTTTCAAGTTTGCCTAATACATTTTCGCATGTTTGCAAGTCTGCGAGAACAAGTTCTAGATTAATGACTTCTATATCGCGTATCGGATCGACGCTACCGGAAACGTGGACGATGTCATCGCAGTCAAAACAGCGGACGACCTGAACGATTGCGTCAGTTTCTCTAATGTTAGCGAGGAACTTATTGCCAAGACCCTCTCCTTTATGTGCTCCTGCTACGAGACCTGCGATATCGACAAATTGCATCGACGCATAGATGAGTTTTTTACTTTTCGACAGATCAGAAAGCACCTGGAGCCTTGGATCGAGAACATCGACAATACCGACATTAGGATCTATGGTACAGAAAGGGTAATTTGATGCTTCCGCAGCTATCGATGTTAACGCATTAAACAGTGTCGATTTTCCAACGTTTGGCAAACCGACGATTCCACAACTTAATCCAGCCATTATCAGGTATCCTTTATTACATTTGTCTAAGAGTAATTATTATGCACGATGAAGTTTTTTTTATCAGCTCATATTGAGGATTTTCGGTTTATTATAGATTTTTTCTTTACTTTGGTGTTTATTGTGTGATATTAACCTCATGACTACCAAACCTCAAATTTTATTTTACAAAGGAGATAAAGATGAGTTTTGAAATTAAAAATGTCCTACAAGGGGCAGAGGCATATCGCAACTTTGATTATAGCAACCGCAAAGACCAGAAAGAGACACCGATGGTGAGCTTTCCTGAGATTAGCGAGATCATCACTAAGTGGAGTGACAGCATTTTTCAAAAAGGGTTTGTCAAAGATTACCAGTTCTCACGCATGAGTTCGATGTTCCCTTCGGTACTAAAGAAAGATGACGACCTAGCTTCTCGTATGACTAGCACAGCGATGAACTTGCACCGCATCACTTACCAGTCACTGGTTAGCAACAAAGCTCCTACTGACGAGGTTTTAGGGAAAGTACAGAAGTTGTTCCAAGACTTTGTAGACTCTATCGAAGGTGCTAGTAACGAGCAAACAAGAAAAGAAATTACTCAGATTTCCCTTCACCCACGACTAGCTATGCTTTGTAGTGAAATGTTTCTGAAGCATGTCGCTGAACAGGTGGATGAAAGTGACACGTTTAGCTACAACGTAGACGATATTTTGTATAAATCAATGCAATTACACGAAAAAGATCATGATATTGCGTCAACTATGCGTGAGTGGGCAGCGATTGCATACAAGCGTGAGTTCGCTACGAAGGATGGACTTGCAGCACTTGAGTATGGTGTAAAGCAACCTTTCTGTTCATACTACAAGTTAAGTTTTGAAGATTCTATGAATGGCGCTGCTAAATATTTGGCTTCTTTAGCATTAAGAGATAAAAATGGTAAAGAACTTATGGATGCTGAGATTAATACTCTCAAAGAAATGTTCGTAGATATGCTGCATCATTTTGAGAACCTCCATACCGGTCATATTCTACACACCCCTAAAAATGAGGCACACAGAGCCTTGTCAGAAGCGCAAGAAGCTTTTGATGGTCATGTTAAAGAAAGTGCTGAACGTAAAGTAGAACTCACTGAAGCACATCAAAAAGCTATTGCAGAGCACCAAGAAGCTGCTTCAGCACAAAATGGATCGTTAACAGACGTTCTTGCTGTAGAAGTCAAGACTCGTGAAGCAACCGTCGATGCAGCAAAACAGAAACTTGACGATACAGTCACTGCTGACGTGAAGAAAGCTGAAGAGCTCAACAGTGCACTTATAAACGCCAGAACAAAATTTGACGACTTGAATTACCTTGCTTACAGAAGAGGAGAGGTAAGAGAAGATGTTGCTAAGGAAATTTCTGATGAAACATTTGATATGATCAGAATACTCAGCGAGAATGTACCGCTAGCAATCATTTGCATGCAAGACTACCTCGAGTTCTCTAAATCACGCGCCGACCGTGAAATCAAACAAGATACATCTTGGTTATCCGGATTTAAAATCTGGTGATCATTCGGAAATTCCAATGATCGATACAAGGGGAGCCACCACAAGGCTCCCCTTTTATACCGATCGTGAATGAAAAATTGGTCGTGGTCGTGCCCGAGTGCGTGCCCGTTTCCGCCACTCACATGGTGTACACTAACTGTTAAAAATTTTCTTTTTCAATTTCACGTCATTCGTTATATTCTTACTGACAAAAGCAATTCTTGCTTAAATCGAGTAGGTGGAGCTTTCGCTCCGACCTCTCACAGAACCGTACATACGGATCACGTATACGGCTCTTCACGTTAATTTCACCCATTCTTTTAACGGATGCCAGTGGTTGAGGTTAAGGTCTGAAAATATCTCTTGACC
>JAJFMC010000228.1 GCA_021772365.1 Chlamydiota bacterium | reverse complement strand
GTAAAAGATGGTGGAGCTATAGAAGACTCCCATGTAGACGTTTTCAGTGATAAAAAATAGATATAAGGGCCAAAACAAATGAAAAAAGAAAAAATTACAATCGCTCAACTAGAGTCATTCCTACTCAAGGCTGCTGACATCCTGCGTGGGAAAATGGATGCTTCTGAATTTAAGGAATTTATTTTTGGACTTCTTTTTATTAAGCGTCTGTCTGATGAATTCGATCACAAGCAAAATAAACTGGTCAAAAACGATTTTACCCACTTTTCTGGTAAGCCTGATCAACTCATGATGCTTTGCGAGGATAGTGCTTCGTATGGAGATACATATTTTGTGCCACCAAGAGCCCGTTGGAATGAAAGTTGGATTGATGAAAATGGTGAACGAGTACCAGCAATTAAGGATCTAAAGCATGATATCGGTAGCATGCTGAATAAAGCTCTTGAGGCTCTCGAAGATACCAACCCCTCTTTAGATGGAGTTCTAAAAAACAATATCGATTTCAATGCGGTAAAGGGAAAAACAAAAATTCCAGATCAAAAATGGAAAGATTTATTGGACCATTTTAGCCAGTCTGATTTTATACTTGTTAATGACAACTTCGAATTCCCCGATCTGCTTGGAGCTGCATATGAGTACCTAATTAAATATTTTGCAGATAGTGCAGGAAAAAAAGGCGGAGAATTCTACACTCCTGCCGAGGTTGTACGCCTACTTGTCCAACTCACGAAACCACAAGCTGGTAATACAATCTATGACCCGACAGTTGGCTCTGGAGGTTTTCTTATCCAAGCCCACCAATTTGTTGAAGAACAAGGACAAAACCCAAATGACTTAGCTCTTTATGGGCAGGATTCAAATGGCACCGTTTGGTCAATTTGCAACATGAACATGATCTTACACAACATCAACAGATTCACAATTGAAAATGGTGATACTCTTGAAGATCCCCTTATTTTTGAAAATGGGCGCCTTCGAAAATTTGATCGTATCCTGGCAAATCCCCCTTTCTCTCAAAACTATAATCGAGCAAATATCAAGTTTCCTGATCGCTTTAGAGAATGGTGTCCAGAAACAGGAAAAAAGGCTGACCTCATGTTTGTCCAACACATGTTAGCTAGCCTTAAGAATGATGGGAGAATGGCCACCATAATGCCACACGGAGTTTTATTCCGAGGAGGCAAAGAAAAATTAATTCGGGAAATTCTCCTTCAAGATGACGTTATTGAGGCTATTATAAGCATTCCTCCTGGATTATTCTATGGTACAGGAATCCCAGCTTGCGTCATTGTGGCAAACAAAAACAAGCCCGAAAATCTGAAGCAAAAAATTCTATTCATCAATGCCGATCGAGAGTATGCAGAAGGAAAAGCACAAAACAAACTTCGACCAGAAGATATCGAAAAAATCGATTTTGTTTTTTCAAACAAAAGAGAAATTCCAAAATATTCAAGACTCGTTGATTTTGCAGAGATCAGTGAAAGTCACGATTACAACCTCAATATCCGAAGATATGTAGATAACACTCCTGACCCAGAACCAGAAGATGTTCAGGCACACTTAATAGGTGGAATTCCAGAAACAGAGGTACACTTGCAAGCAGAAAATTTCAATCGATTTGGGATACAAACTAGTGCAATATTTAAAACTGATCGACCTGGATATTTAACCTTTGCTGATGGTATCTATTCTAAGTCAGCAATAAAGAACAAACTAAACACTCTTCCAGACATGGAAAATGTGCTTCGTTCTCATCAACAAGTATTAGAAAGTTGGTGGGAAATTGCGCAGAATGATTTTTCTCAACTAAGGGAAGGAAAAAAAATGCCCGAAGTGAGGCTTGAGCTTCTCAACTCGTTGAAGCAAAAATTAGTTTCCTTACAAGTCTTGGATGAGTTCAAAAGTGCAGGAGTTTTCGTAAACTGGTGGAAACAAATTCGCTACGATCTAAAAACAATAATATCTACAGGTTGGCATCATACCCTAATTCCAGATGAATATTTGGTTAGGACATTCTTTTCTGATGAGGCCAAAAAGTTAGATTCTTTAGGTGTAAAACTTGAAGAAGCACAAAATGATCTAACAGCAGCAACTGAAGAGGCACAAGAAGCTATCGCTTATGAGCCCGAGGAAGAGGAAACTGTAACTCATACAGTCATTAAAAAGGCTTTAAAAGCACAAATTGACGACCTAAAAAATTCATCTGGAGAATCTGCAAAACGTGAAAGAGATGAGTTATTAAAACACGATAAGTTCATTAAGAATATTGAAAAAGTTATCAAGGATATAAAGAAAAAATCAAAAGAGCTTGAAGGCGAACTTGACCACAAACTAAAACTTAAGCGCCTTGGTGGTGATGGTTTTAAAGGTGAAACTCTTTCGCAAATTCAACAAATTGAAGTAAGAATTAAAGATTTGAATGATGCCGACAAGGAAGATAAGAAAAAAATCAAAGCTTTAAATAAAGATAAGGAATTACTAGAAAAAAGGCTTTCGGTCACAGGCAATTTCATAGAAAACATCGGGGGCCAGCTCCACGAAGATGAAGCTCACAGATTAATCTTGAAAAAGCTATACGACATAGCCTGGTGCGAACTACATCGATACCTCAATTTTGAAAAAAGAGCTGTCACTCAAATTTTCGAACACTTCTGGGATAAATATGCTATAGCCTTTTCTGAACTGGAGGATGACTACACCGTCATTAATATTAAACAAAAGAACAATCTATCAAAGTTAGGATACATAATATGACAATAGTTGAAGACTGGAATGAAATATCACTCGATACAGTCATCTCACTAATCGAAAGTGGATCTCGGCCTAAAGGAGGAGTTTCTATCACCAGCGGTGAAATCATTAGTTTAGGGGGTGAAAATATACTTTCATCAGGAGGAATCAACCTGAAAAGCCCTAAATTAGTTACAACCAGTTTTTTTAATAACATGACAAAAGGACACTTGCAAAACGAGGATGTTTTAATAAATAAAGATGGTGCACAAACAGGAAAAG
>JAJFMC010000227.1 GCA_021772365.1 Chlamydiota bacterium | reverse complement strand
AGGTCGAGCAACTCGCCCAACAAGTCGTTTGCTTTGAAAACGGTAGTTACGACGAAGTTTCCATCCAGTTTGTTAATACCCAACAGATTTGTGATTTGCATGACGAATATTTTAATGATCCAACCCCTACAGACTGTATCTCTTTCCCTATGGACCAAGAAATTGATGAGGGAGATCCGTACAAGGTGCTCGGCGATGTAATTGTATGTCCTGAAACAGCAATAAAATACGCGAAATCCAACGATTGCGACACCTATGAAGAGCTAACTCTATATGTAGTCCATGGCCTTTTACATTTATTAGGTTATGATGACATCGAAGAACAAGACATCCAAAAAATGCGTACCGCCGAAGAAAGGCACATGAAAAATTTGAAAAAACTAGACTTATGCCTGAGCTCATGATATTTATGTTGTTACATTCGAAGATCAGGTTGGGTATAAGGAGCTAAAAAAGTTGTCAGCAGTTTATCTTTTTTGTTTATCGATGTTATTCCTTTTGGGAACGTTTCTGTTAACAGCATTAAGTAGTGCATTCCGTGGCATCCACAAACGCGGATCAGAAAAACAACTTGATGCTTTAGGGAATCGCTTCTTTTACAGAAGATTACACACCTATTTTTTTCCTGAAAATGAGTATGAAGGCCTCTTTTTTGCTGCTACGAGCTCACAGAATATCACTCGATTTTTTTACACTTCTACAGCCATTGCTTTCTTGTACACCTCTTCAATTGTGCAGAACATCGTGAACGGAGAAGATGTCGTAAGGCAGACTTCAATCGCTTATACCGAATTAATTTTGATCATTCTCGGTTTTTTGATCCTTTCCGTTGTCGTTGGGGATTATATTCCACGCATTCTTGGAACACATTATCCTGAACGCTCTTTGCAGAACTGCGCCCCGTTGTCGTCGGTATTTCTCTTTATCTCGTTTCCCATCACCTATGTGTTTTTACGGTTTACACGTTCTCTTTCACGTACCGTTTACTTCGATCATCTCCATGAACCGAACACGCAGGCCAAACAAGAAATCATTGAGATAGTCCAAGAAGCCAAGCTTAGTGAAGAACTCGATGAAACGGAGAAAAAGCTACTAACCTCCCTTCTTTCATTTTGTGAGCACCTCACTCGTGAAGTGATGATTCCCCGAGTAGACGTCTGTACTTTGGAATCGAATACTACCATCCGCGAAGCAGCAAAACTTTTAGAAGAAGAAGGTTATAGCCGCGCCCCAGTGTACGAAGATAACGTCGATAATATCGTAGGTATCCTCATGTATAAGGATATCCTAGGAAAATTCATGGAATACGAACAAAAGGGAAACGATCCAGCTGTTCTAGAAGCGCCCATTTCTTCGATACAGAAACCCCCGCTCTACACCCCGGAAACCAAGAAAATTTCTGATCTACTGCAAGATTTCCGAAAAAAACAGACTCATATGGCGATTGTTGTCGATGAGTATGGCGGTACTGAGGGAATCATTACGATCGAAGATATTCTCGAAGATATTGTCGGTGAAATCGCTGATGAGTATGACGTCGAAGAAGAGATGTTCACTTCGCTTACCGATGGTACATGGATTGTCGACCCACGCATGAGCATCCTCGATTCTGAAGAACAGTTAGGCATCAAAATTCCACAAGATGGCGACTACGACACCATCGGCGGCTACATTGTCCACTGCGCCG
Source organism: Chlamydiota bacterium (assembly GCA_021772365.1). GTDB lineage: Bacteria > Chlamydiota > Chlamydiia > Chlamydiales > Criblamydiaceae > JAJFMC01. The sequence continues at coordinate 1,084 of JAJFMC010000227.1, read as the reverse complement.
GAGAAATCCCACATAAAGGCTTTACAGTGCAAAGTGATGAATTTGAAGTAGAAGTTCTGAAATCTAATGAAAGAAACGTTGAGAAAGTCAAAATCCGACCACGCTCCAATGTCAACGATGTAGGGTCCCCTGAAAGGGATTAACATAAATTTGGGGATAAGACATTGAAGAGTCATACGCAGAGTCAAACCGAGTGCACGTTTTTTGTGATAATGCTAGGTCTTACAAAAATAAAACGGTTAAACAACTCTAAGATTACCCTACATTTTGTACCGTCATACAGTCCAAATTTAACCCCTATTCAAAGCCTTTGAAAACTAATGTATGAGCACGTTTTGTACAATCAGTACTATGAGAAATATTGTGATTTCAAAAAAGCAGTTTTTGGTTTTTTGGATAACCTCACCAAACCAAAAAACAAGTTTTTGCCTGTTTTAACAAACAGAATAACAGAAAAATAATCGGGCAAGGGCAGGCACACAGGCACGATTCCCAATTTTTCAACTTGTTTGGGTATAATTCAATGACATTGGGGTGTAACCCGGGCTACATCGCATAATCGACGATGCTTTTCTCGCGGGTGACCGATACTTTGATTTTTCCTGGATAGCTGAGATCTCTTTCAATACGTTTCGTCAAATCACGGGCAAGGTTGACAACTCCATCGTCATCAATCATATCTGGCAGAACAAAAATACGCAGTTCCCTACCTGCCTGTAAAGCATATGCCTTCTCAATCCCAGGAAACTCATAAGCGATAGCCTCAAGTTTTTTTAGCCGCTTGATATACTCACCTACAGCCTCAATACGTGCGCCTGGTCTAGAAGCGGAAATTGCATCAGCAGAATTACATAAGCTTCCCTCGATAGTCGTTGCCTCCATCTCGAAATGGTGACAACCGATTCCATTAGCAACTTCGGGAGCTTCCCCATACTTCAATGCAAGGTCATGGCCAATAACGGCATGCGTACCTTCAATTTCATGGGTTACTGCTTTGCCCATATCGTGTAGCAGACCGATCCTTTTTGCAAGGTCAACATCGAGCCCAAGCTCTCCTGCCATCAACCCCATCAGATGAGAAACT
>JAJFMC010000226.1 GCA_021772365.1 Chlamydiota bacterium | reverse complement strand
CCTTTTGAAATAGATTCTGTCGAAGTTGTAGAACATGAGAGCTACCCGTATGAGTATGGGGAGGAAGCCCAGTTTGAAGATGAAAAGATCACTCTCCCAAATAAAGAAGTTAAAGCTAAGCTTGCGTTCTCACACGGTTTGGCACACTCGGCTAAGCTCGGTGCTTTCGAGGAGATTATCCAGGCAACTTTCGAGGATAATAAACATCTGCCCTTGACCTTGGCTAGGTATGGGAAAATCCCTCTTTCCCGCTACCAAATCCGTAAAAAAATAGGGAAGTTGTTTTTGGATCGTACCTCTATCAGTCTTCATCTGGGAGAGCTTGATACTCCCGAGTTTTTTTGGGAGAATTCTGATTACGAGCCCTTATATCAGGAGATGACAATCGAGTTGGATCTGCATTCAAGGACGTCGGCATTGAATCAAAAGTTAGGGGTTCTTCATGATCTGTTTGAAATGCTCGGTCAAGAGCTTAGCGATCAGCATTCCAGTCGACTCGAATGGGCAATTATTTTGTTGATAGTTCTCGAAGTGCTTATTCTGCTTCTTCATGATGTGATGAAGGTGATCTGATGAAATTTTTGATGAAAATATTAATTAAAGCCTATCAGTTGTGTATCGCTCCCTATTTTGGGAAGGTTTGTCGCTTCGAGCCGTCCTGTTCGGAATATGCCATTCAGTCAATCGATAAATATGGCTGTACAAAAGGTTGTGTCAAGACGGCAAAACGCCTTGCTAAATGTGGGCCGTGGCATCCTGGTGGTGTCGATCAGCCGTAATATACTGCTCACATTCAAGTGCGAGCAGTATATGCCGATCGTGAATGAAGAATTGGTCGTGCCCGTGCCCGAGTGCGTGCCCGTGCCCGATTCCCAATTCTTCAACTTGTATGGGTATATTTATTCTTGCCGAAAAAATAGTTGGCCTCTATACTTTCAACCTTAAGTAGATCAATAGATCTGCGGGTGTAGCTCAGTGGTAGAGCGTCACGTTGCCAACGTGAATGTCGTGAGTTCGAATCTCATCACCCGCTATAAATCACCCCTGCGGGTGTAGCTCAGTGGTAGAGCGTCACGTTGCCAACGTGAATGTCGTGAGTTCGAATCTCATCACCCGCTTTCTTTCTTGATAAACGTATCTCATCTAAATTAACCATATTCAAGGTATAGTCGGCTATTTTGTTCATTTACACCCACTAATAGCTTTCTTTTAGACAAATATTTTATCCCTATGTTATCATTTAGCCGTTAACCATAGAGAAACATTATTTAAATTAAAAATTTACGAGGTTCTTTTGAGTACAGATACAACAGAACACAAGAATGATTACTATACCGTCCAGGTAAAAAAAGAGCCTGGCTGCCAAATTACTTTTACAATCACTGTCAGTCAAGAGGCCACAAAGAAAGAGCACACAGTTGCATTGAAAGGGGTTAATAAACAGGTCTCCTTACCCGGATTTAGAAAAGGGCGTGCTCCTAATGAGCTCATTATCAAGCATTACGCTCAACACGTCGAAAAAGAATGGAAAGAAACACTCCTACACAAAGCTTTTCAAGAGGCTATGAAGTTGACAGACCTCGTTCCATTCACTCGAGAAAGTGTAAAAAATGCAGATATCAAAGACTGTTCCCTTGAAGAAGGTGCCACCGTCATAGTGAAATTCGAAGCGATGCCTAATGTTCCGGAAATTGATATGTCTTCGTTAATAATTGAAGTTGTAGAAGTTGAACCCGTTACAGACAAAAAAATCGAACAAATTATCGAAGATATCCGCTACCAGTTTGCTGACTGGGAAAAAATCGAAGATCGTCCTGTTGAAGAAGGGGATTTCGTGGATGTCGATATCGAAAATCTCGATGAAGAAGGAATGTTCATCTGCCAAGATACACGCCTCGAAGTCGTGAACGGCAAGATGGGGAAATGGTTGATTGATCTCATGATCGGTATGAAGCCCGGAGAAAGTGCTGAAGCCCTAAGCGCGCTTGATGAAGATCAAGATGCCTCCAATTTCCATCCGACCAATTGCCGGGTCACCATCAAAAGTATCTCCCAAAGTGTTCTTCCGGAACTCGACGATGCACTTGCAGAAAAAGCAGGAGTCAAAGACGCCGAAGAGTTACGTAGCAAAGTGGTTGCAGACCTCGAAACATTACACGAGAAGCAGGCGCAAGATAAAAAACGTGAGAAACTCAGGAAGGGTGTTTTGCAACAATACATATTCGATGTGCCAGCTTCCCTTGTCGATAAAGAAGCGCAAGGAAGAATGGTTCAGCGTATGACAGAAGAACAAAGTGCTCTCCAGGAAGGGGAATCTCTTGCTGAAGAAGAAATAAGCGAACTGCAAAATACTATTCGTAAAGAAGTCGAAGAAATGTTCTGCTGGCACTTCCTTATCAACGAAATCGCTCATAAAGAGAAGGTTGAAGTAGACAAGGATGAAGTCACCAGCGAACTGATGCGCCATATGTACAGTATGCAACAAACGGGACAACAGGTGGATCCGAATGAAAATCCTGAAGAGTTAATGAGAAATATTTACTCTCATCTCCTAGCACGTAATGTTGCAGACTTTCTTCTTGGCAAAGTTAGCTAACTATTAACTGGCTCTCCATATCTCTGTGAACTCTGTGTTCTCTGTGGTGAAGATTTTTACCGGTGAGAACACAGGGATATTTTTGAGAGTAACAGTCAAGTTTTTTGGATTTACAATTACCTCATTTATTTCGTAAGTTGAGCGTTGATTTGCCCTAAGGGTGACGAAGCCCCAGGAAAAAAGTGGGAATTGCTGAAAAACTCTTGACCCTCGAACCCTAGACAAACTATAAAAAGATCAGTCGATACAGAAACAGAAAAGGAAACCACGTTATGTCAGAATCTTTTGAACACCAACAAAATAAACAGAATCGCCACACAGCGTCCCTCACTCCATACGTCGTCGAAGACACCGGACGTGGAGAGCGGTCCATGGATATCTTCTCCCGCCTTCTGCAAGATCGTATTGTTTTTATAGGATGCGATATCACAGATCAAGTGGCTAATGTTGTTGTTGCTCAGCTTCTTTTCCTCCGTATGGAAGACCCTAAAAAAGATGTGAACATCTACATCAACTCTATGGGTGGGTACATCACAGCCGGTCTAGCCATCTTCGATACCCTCAAGTGGATGAATTGTAACGTCAACACCTACTGCATTGGACAAGCTTCGTCAATGGGGGCTTTCCTCCTCGCTGCAGGAACAAAAGGGCGACGTTATGCACTGCCAAACAGCCGTATCATGATTCATCAACCATCCGGTGGTGTTGGCGGACGTGCAGAAGATGTGCGTATCCAAGCCAAAGAGATTCTCTACATGAAGACGCGACTCAATGAGATCCTATCGGAAAATACGGGACAACCCATCGAGAAAATTTCAGCCGACTCCGAACGCGACTTCTTTATGGGTGCTCATGAAGCCAAAGATTACGGACTCATCGATGAGGTAGTGGAATATCCATTGCCTGAAGAAAAGAAATCAAAATAGACAACAAACGAGTCAATCACGTATAATATGAGGGAGTTGAAAACTCTGACTCAATCGAACAGTCAGAGATTTACAATCCCTCATTATGTTTAAAATTAGCTAAGTTGGTGCTGTATGTCAAAAAATAATCCTCCTAAAGATATTATCACTTGTTCCTTCTGTGGAAGAACTGAAGACGCTGTAGAGAAACTGATTTCAGGTCCCAATGTTTATATATGTGACAAATGTGTGCATCTATGTTCGAATATATTGGAAAAAAAGGCGCAAAGCACTTCGACGTCAGCACCTACTGCAGCTGAAGAAACGGAGTTTTCTTTACAGCTTCTTAAACCTCAAGAGATTAAAGATCGTCTCGATGAATATATTATCGGCCAGGAGTCAGCAAAACGTACTATCTCTGTCGGTGTATATAATCACTACCGACGTATTATGAAAAGAGAAGAGCCTTCCGATGGTGTTGAAATTAGCAAGTCTAATGTTCTGTTGTTTGGACCCACAGGATCGGGTAAAACATTAATAGCTAGGACTTTGGCTGATATCCTCGAAGTGCCCTTTGCCATCGCCGACGCAACGACTCTTACAGAAGCTGGTTACGTAGGGGAAGATGTTGAGAATATTATCCTCCGCCTCCTCCAAGCAGCTGATTACGACGTCGCTAAAGCCGAGAGAGGCATCATCTATGTTGACGAAATCGATAAAATTGTGAGAACCACCTCTAACGTCTCCATTACACGCGACGTTTCCGGTGAAGGTGTCCAACAAGCCCTTCTTAAAATTGTCGAAGGGACAGTCGCTAACGTTCCCCCGAAAGGCGGAAGAAAACACCCAAACCAAGAGTATATCAAGATCAACACGGAAAATATCCTGTTTATTGTCGGTGGAGCCTTTGTTGGATTGGACTCTGTTGTCGCTAAGCGACTCGGCAAGAGTGTGATCGGTTTTAAACATCACGGTAAAAATGAAATCACTCCGCACGAAAAAAGCGAACTACTCGCAAAAGTCGAACCAGAAGATCTCATCCAGTTCGGGATGATCCCCGAGTTTGTTGGGCGATTTAATAGCATCGCAAATTGTAACGAACTCACTGCAGAAGATCTCGTTCAGGTGCTGACACAACCAAAAAATGCCGTCATCAAACAATTTAAGTCGATGTTCGCTATGGAGGGTGTAAATCTGGAGTTCTCTTCTGAAGCTCTTATATCGATCGCGTCGAAAGCCATGGAAGCAGGCACAGGAGCACGCGCCCTTCGTATGATCCTTGAAAGCCTAATGCGCGACCTTATGTTCGACGTGCCCTCCGATGATACTATCACCGATGTCATCATCGAAGAGGATGCTGTCCTCGGTAAATCAGAACCTATCATCAAACGTAAAGAACCCGAAGAAGTAGAAGAGAAAGAGTCTGCCTAATTGTGTTAATGCGAGTTAGCTTACCCCTATGCCCCAACGGGGACGTAGGCGGTAAGCTAACAAAATATCCCCGAAGGGAGTAATTTCTAATCCTCATCAATTTACAATCTGTTAGCTTACTGCTTGAACGGCATATTTTATCGTCATGCTGACGTGCGAAGAGGGATGGCGTGAAACTATGATTTTCGTTATTACTAATATAGGAACATGCTAGAGAATATCAGATGCTCAACACCAAAGTTATCGATCCGAAAGAAATTAACCAAGAAGAGCTTCAAGCCTACAAAGAGATGGCTACTTGGTGTTACGCCAAACATCTGAATCCTGAGGCCGAACAATTCTACACGTTCATCGTCCTTCACGAAAACCAACAGCCGAAGGGGTTATGCGTTATAGATCTTTCTCTGACGGATCAACTATGCGAAATAAAACACTATTATGTTCTACCTAATGTAGACAAACGTAAGGGGCTCAAGCAATTGATTGCTCATACCACCCTACTGACAAAAGAACAAAACCTTCCATTCATTTCCATAAAATATGCGCTCATCCCAGAAAACGAAATCCTCGATGAATGCCTAGATGAAGAGGGGTGGACGGAAAGTCGTCCTTGGATGAAACAATATCT
>JAJFMC010000225.1 GCA_021772365.1 Chlamydiota bacterium | reverse complement strand
ATGAATTTTTCCATGGATGTCAATCAAATATTAATTACACTTCCGAATTTCTGTCACCCCTTTGGGGTTTGATCTTTTGGGATCGCCTACCTAGGCCTTACGGCCTAGGCTATAAATCTGTCGGGGCTTCGCCCCTGTGTTACCTATGTGAGTGGATCGTACAGGCCTTGACGAGGACATTCTATTTAATTCTTTGCTCTTGATATTGGATTTAAGATAAAAAACATATAATGTTGTTTCGCAAAGTTGTATGCAGATATTTATTTAACAATAAAAAGTAAATAGCAGTTGATATTTTTTCACTATTAATATAGAATATTACCATTAAAACCCTGAAAATATAAATTGGAGAACAAATATGACAAATACAACGGTATCTCAAAAAATTAATTGTTATGTAGAAGATTTCACATCTTCATATATCACTTTATTGAAAAATGATCGAAGGTTAACGACTGCAAACTGCCGCAAGAGTTATGAAATCGCCCAACAAATACTGGCATGTCTTACACATACCTATGCTTTACGTTCTACAGATCCACGTTTTGGTCGGTTATGCTTAGAGCACGGAAACAAACCGATGGAATTTTTTCTCATCTATAAATCTGAGTTAAGTAAAGCTCTTCAGAACATCGATCCAAGAAGCTATTTTTCTGATGAGAGCCCATGGCTACTTCCTACCCTCTATGATTCTGATTAAGCAGCTTTTCACTTGTAAAGATATTTATTTAACGTATAGAAGTACATCATAACAACCTATTCGAGTAGTTATGAACCGCGTTATCCGTAACCTACTATGTGCCTTCAGCTTGCTATCTTTCTCGCATGCTGAATGCCGTGAGCTATCAATTGATGAGGCTGTCTGCATCGCCATCGAACGAGCTCCTGAGCTGAAACAGCTGCGCTCGCAAACACGGGCGATCATCCAAGAAGCCATCGCCGCTGGTCAACTTGACGACCCCAAAATGCTCTTTAACCTCTCGAACTTACCGACGAATACATTCGATTTCGTACAAGAGGACATGACACAATTCCAGGTAGGGGTCGGTCAATCGTTTCCCAAAGGACGATCGAAAAGCATCGAACGTTCGCGACTCAATGCCCTTGCGAAAGCAGAAGCCTATCGGTTGATTGTCAAACAACTTGCTATCATGCGCGAAGTTAGAGAGTTCTGGTTGGAACTCTTCTACTGGAAACAAGTAAAAGCTATTCTTGAAGAGCAACGCAAGGTCTTCGATTACCTGGAAAAAATCACTCAATCGATGGTCGCCAGTGGAGCTTTACAGCAAGATGCTATCCGTGCTGAACTTGAGCTTGAAAAAGTCATCAACCGCATCATCAATGTCGATCAAAATATCTCAACAGTCGAAAGTGAGCTCGGCTACTGGATCGGACAAAAAGAGTCACAACTCGATCTACCAAAAGAGCTACCGCAACTTCCGGACCTACCGGAACTCAACTACCTGCAGACGAACCTCGAGAACCATAGCGAAATGTTCGTCAGGCGATCAGAGATATGTGCAAGAATGGAAAATGTCCGACTCAAACAAGAAGACTACAAACCTGGTTGGGATGCACAAGTCGTTTACGGCGTAAGAGGTGGCAGAAAAAGTAACGGGGCGAAGCGATCCGATTTTATTGGCGCCGGTGTCGTTATCGATCTCCCCGTTTTTCCAAAGAACCGACAAAATCGCCGCCTTTGTGCAAGCATCGACAGCCTACATGCGGCGAAAGATGAAAAAATCAGCACCCATTGGCGACTTGAAAGCGAGCTGAGACGGCAATGGGAACACTGGTTTGAGCTAAGTGATAGGGTGATACTCTATGAAAAAACCCTCGTCCCAAGAGCTCAGGACTATGCACATAGCACCCTACTTGCTTATCAGAATGCAGAGTCTAATTTCAATACGGTCAGTCAAGCATACGTCATGAACCTAGAGCTACAGCTCGAAAGCCTAAGGGTCAACACAGAACAAGCAAAGGTGCGTGTCGCACTCCTATACCTACAGGGGATGTAAAATGGTAAAATGGATCATCGTCATCATTTTAATCGTCGCCTCATTTTTTCTAGGCTCCTACTTTTCATCCTCAATCTTTGGTAGTAAAGAGAGTGCTACAGCAGCATCAGGAGAAAAGAAACCGCTATATTGGGTGGCGCCGATGAATCCTAATTTCCGTAGCGACAACCCCGGAAAGTCGCCGATGGGTATGGACCTCGTTCCTGTGTATACGGAATCGACAAAAGACATAATAATATCCCCTGCAGTGATCAACAATCTCAGCGCAAAAATCGAGTATGTTAAAGAAGGAAATTTTGTTCGGGAAATTGAATCCCTAGGCTATGTGGCTCCGGATGAAAACCGTATCGAACATATCCACACCTACACCGATGGCTGGATCGAAGAACTCGTCGTCAAACGTACCGGCCAGCAAGTTGCCAAAAATGAGCTCCTGTTTCGCCTGTTTTCGCCAAAAGTTGTCAATGCGCAGCAAGAGTATCTATTGGCGATCGAAAGTGAACAGCCAGCCTTAGTTAAAGCTGCTGAGCAGAAGTTGGACACCTTTGGAGTCACCCAGCAACAGATCGAATCGATCCGTAAAGAAGGTAAAACACAAAAACTCATCGACGTCCACGCCCATCATGGAGGGATTGTTGCCGAGATCAATGTTCGTGAAGGCATGTATGTCAAGCCCGTCGACGACGTGATGACCATCGAAGATTTGAGTAACGTATGGATTATCGTCGAAGTATTCGAACGACAAGCCAACTGGGTGAAGAAAGGGCAAAAAGTGATCGCTACTTTACCATTTGATCCGTCAAAAGTGTGGAGAGGTGAAGTTGATTACATTTACCCAC
>JAJFMC010000224.1 GCA_021772365.1 Chlamydiota bacterium | reverse complement strand
CCAGAAGATATTGCGCTTCATCGAGATTTGTAATATTATGGGTGATCTCAAAATATCCCGACTGAGAAAATGCATCAATTACCTCGCGGCTTGCAACGCTGTTATCATTATCCAGAATACCGGTAGAGATATGCTTGACATCTGTTGTTACTGCATATCCAAAGATTAATGATTGAAAGATAGGGACCACAAAAATGATACTGCGCATGCGGGGATCGCGAAAGATCTGGAGAAACTCTTTGATGAGCATGTTCTTCAGTCGTTCAAACATCAGGCCTCCAGCTTCTTCTTAAATTTTATATTCGCCAATATCGCTGCGATGACAGCGAAACTGACAAGAAAAATGCCTTCGACATACAAGATCGATAACCCGACTCCTTTTAAATAAATCGCTCGTAAAAATGTGATAAAATAACGGGCCGGTACGAAATAAGTGATCACCTGAATGGCTTGGGGCATGTTGTGAATAGCACTCAAAAATCCACTCAACAAAAATGATGGCAGAAACGTCACTACCATCGCAAGCTGACTGGCGAGTAGCTGTGTCTTCGTTACGATACTAATCAACATGCCTAAAGATAATGCTCCAACAAGGAAAATCGTCGACATCACAAATAGGAGCATAAGGTTACCCTTGAACGGAACCTCGAACAAAAACTCTCCAATGAGAACGATCATGATCACATCGACAATTCCGATACAAAAATAGGGGATCATTTTTCCAAAGATCAACTCAGGAACCTTTACAGGTGTAGAAATCAACTGCTCCATCGACCCTCTTTCCCACTCACGTGCAATCGTTAAAGATGTCATCAATGAAGTGATCACCATCATGATCACACCAATCAATCCAGGAATGATGTTATTACGAGATTCTATATCAGGATTAAACCATATACGCGTGCGTAGATCGATAGGGGGAACGGGTGCTTTATAGCCTTTGTGCTCAATACCTTTGACAAGTAAGTTTGCCGAATACCGCGATGTTAACGTTTCGGCATAGCCCAAAGCTATCGTGGCTGTATTCGAGTCACTGCCATCAACAATTAGCTGAATACTTGTATCTTTGTCACAACTCACGCACCTTGCAAAATCATGGGGTATCACCAAGGCTATCAATGCATCACCTTTGTCAATGGCGTATTTGATGTCATCGTAATTATCCGTTTGATCAGCTAAAGAAAAGTAGCGTGAGCCGGTAAATTGACTGATATATTCTCTGGACTCAGGTGTTTGGCTTTGGTCCCAAACAATCATAGGAACATGGTCAACATCAAGTGTCAACGCATAGGCAAATAAAAGGAGCAAAAATAGAGGCGTAGCGACCGTTAAAAATAGGCTGCGCCAGTCTCTGATGATATGTATACACTCTTTACGTGCGACAGCCATTAAACGATACATCTTCATAGCATCATTCTCCTTTTCTTGCCATCGGTTCCGGAGTGTTTCTCCATCAATGAGACAAACACATCTTCCATTGTAGGAGGGATAATCTCTACCGATTCTAATCCAAAGTGATCATTATCGAGAATGGCACGTATCTGTTTCTGTGTCTGTTCTGCTTCTTCAACGACCAAGTGTAGGCCCCTGCCGAACAGTGCGACTTCTTTAACGGTGGGCAAGGCATGAATAGCAAGCATCGCCCCTTGAGGGTGTTTGCAAAATAATTCAAGAACTTGATTTTGCATGTGCTCATTTTTCATCTGCTCAGGAGGGCCCGATGCGACTAGCTTTCCCTGAAAAATAAAGGAGATATTATCAACATATTCAGCTTCATCCATGTAGTGTGTCGTTACGAAAATAGTAATCCCTTCATCAGAAAGGTCATAAATCAAATTCCAAAACCTTCTTCTATTAATGGGATCGACACCGGATGTGGGTTCGTCGAGAAACAAAATTGGTGGCTTATGGAGGACCGCACAACCTAATGCTAATCGCTGCTTCCATCCACCCGACAAAAGAGAAGTTCGCGTGTTGCGATGCTGGGTGAGCCCTGCAATTTCAATTGCCCACTCCTTTCTTTCATGTTTGATATTTTTAGGAACACGGTAAATGCCGCTATAAAAGTCAATATTCTCTCCGACAGTGAGGTCTTCATAAAGAGAAAATTTCTGGCTCATATACCCGATATGTTCTTTGATTTCTTCTGAGTCCTTGTAAATGTCGAGACCGGCAATTTGCCCTCTTCCCGACGAAGGGATGATTAACCCACACAACATACGTATCGTCGTTGACTTACCGGCACCGTTTGGTCCTAAAAAACCAAAAATCTTGCCTTTTTCTACCTTGAACGAAACATTATCTACTGCAGCAAAATCGCCAAACATTTTGCCTAGATTCTCCACTTCTACAGCGTAGCGTGATGGGTCGAAATCAGTATCTGACATCGGCATCCTCCGCTTCTTTTTCACGCATTAACGACATAAACACATCTTCAAGAGTGGGTTCTGTTTCTCTGACTTCATATTTTCCGAGATTCGATTGTTTTATCAAATCCGTTACCTGTTCAAGTGAGAACCTCTTGTCTTCTGTGTAGATGTAGATATGAATTCTATTTCCAAACAATTTAACGCAGTCTTGTCCCAATTTCTCACGTAGCATTAACAATGCTTTTCTTGGGGCCTCACAATGTACTTCTAAAATCGTACCGCCGAGGTGTTTTTTTACCTCCTGAGGAGTGCCGGAAAGCATCACTTTGCCTTTATAGAAGAAAGCAACTTGACCGCAACGTTCCGCTTCATCCATATACGCTGTCGACAAAAATATCGTCGTCCCTTCACGATGTAATTCATAGAGGATGCGCCAAAAATCCCTCCTCGACACAGGATCCACGCCATTGGTTGGCTCATCGAGAAACAAAATTTTGGGAGTATGGATCAACGCACAGGCAAGGCCGAGCTTTTGTTTCATCCCTCCCGAAAGGGCATCGGCTTGTCGGTCTTTGAATTTTATCAGTTGACTAAATGTAAGAAGTTTGTGGATTTTTTTACGCTTTTCCTCGTGAAGGACGCCATAGATATCGGCATAAAATTCTATGTTTTCGAGAACAGTAAGGTCACCGTAGAGTCCAAACTTCTGACTCATATAACCAATATTTTCTTTGATCTTCTCAGCATCCTTGACAATATGTTTCCCATCAACCCAAGCCTCGCCACTCGTTGGATCCATTATAGATGCAAGCATGCGTATCGTTGTCGTCTTCCCTGCTCCGTCAGGACCAACGAGCCCAAAAATATTGCCCTCTTCAATAGAAAGATCCACACCGTCCACAGCTTTGGTGTCACCGAAGTGTTTTTTTAGATTTTTGATGTCGATGATAGCCATGGGTATCTTAGGTTTCGAGTTGCTCGTCAAGGACTATGATACCATCAGCGGGCATCCCGGGTTTCAATTCAAGATTTTCATTGGGCACGTCTATTTTGATGCGATAGACAAGAGTAACACGTTCCTTCTCTGTCTGTACATTTTTAGGGGTGAATTCCGCTTCTGAGGAGATGAACGTCACCATTCCCAAATAGACTTTGTCCGGATAGCTATCGACAGAGATTTTCACCGTCTGCCCGAGTTTGATTTTTCCTAGATCTCTTTCGTCGATATAAGCTCGTAACCAAACGTCTTCTAGGTTCGCCACTGTAATGACAGGCGTACCAGGAGATACATATTCACCACCCTGTACGTTGTCGGATAGAACGTAACCGTTTATGGGTGAATAGATTTTTGTATACCTTAGCCGTGTTTTTGCCAGCGCTAATGCCTGCTTCGATTTCGATACATTGGCAGCTGCCTGCGCGATTTTCTCTTTGCGGATTCCTCGCTTTAGCAGCGAGAGCTTTTCGTTAGCTTCATATACTTTAGCTTTAGCAACTTCAAATGCAGAGTTGCTCATATCAAACTCACGATTGGAAATAACGTCGCCTTCGAATAGGGTTTTCTGACGATCGTAATCCGACTGTAGCCGATTGAAATTTGCCTGTACTTGTTGCAAGACAGCTCCCGCCTGAGAGATTTCTTCGGGTAGATAGCCTTCCCTTAGCTCTAAAAGAGCTGCTTCTGTTGCCTGAAGTCCCGCTTCTCTAAGGAGTACTTCTTGCTGCAGTTCTTCGGGTTCCAAAAAGGCAACTTCTTCACCTCTCTTGATCCTCTGACCTTCCGAAGCTAACCTTGTAACGACGCGACCGGGTATTTTGAAGCTAATATCCACTTCTGTGACTTCGATATTTCCCGAAAGAAGGATCGTATTCGGATCAGGTAAAGAGGCTTGCTGTGAAATGTAGATGGCTGTTAATGCGATAACAGCAATTAACGGGATGATAAAGACCTTTTTTGACATGGTACCTTTCCTTCATTTGCTATTTTAAAACATAACTTTAAAATTATTTTTAGACAAGCTTGTGAATAAGAAATTTAAAGGGTCATAGGTGGTAAGGTAACTAACATATTTGAGGTCGTTGGCATTTTTTACATGATAGAGATGACAAACATCTATTAACATAGACCCTTTGACCATAATTGCTACCCAAACTTGCCACAAACGTCTTTCTTTCTGCGAAATTCTTTTACAGTAATTTTAAAAGGACCAGGTTCATTTGTAAAGAGCTGCAGCAATTCCCATGAATCCCTTTTTCTTGTTTAAGTTAAGTGTTGGGTGAAAATGCACATTTTTAGTATACCCTTAAATAAGTTAGTAGTAGGATGTTGTGTTAATATTGAGTGTGTTGTGTTTTTTTTAAAAATTAAAAAAAAGGTGAAAGTTGAATAATCTTATTAGTTCTGCAGAGTCAGTATATTATCTACCCATCGGTCTTTTAGAAGCTATCGATGTCAGTGCTCCTACAGCAAAAGAAATTATCTCTGTTATCAAAGATAAAGAAGACCTAGCTTCAGCCTTAGCACTAATGGATGAATGTGAAAAGCTATCTGAAACAGATGATGAAGCTAAAAGTATTTTGCACTGGGCTGCTTTGAAATTCTTTAAAGATCCTAACCTATCAATCAAAATTATTCAAAAATGGATGATTAGAGGACTACCCATTGACCACATTTCAAAAGAAGGGTCAACATTTTCTCACTATTTGGTTGATTGTTGTTATGACCCCAACAAAAATTCAGATTTCGAACACTTATTGACGTTAATTAAATGGATGATAAATGAGGGTGTTTCTCTCAATCCTCTTTTGCCGAATAACAACTTTCTTTCAGTATTTGATATTATTTGGAAAAATACGGGTTTTCCTAAAGATGTAAAAATTCTTTTGACAGATCAATTCCTCAAGTTTTTAGACGAGGAAGAGCAAAGTGAGTGCTTGCGATCCATCCTTCTCTTACCATACACGAAAGAGCATAGTGATAGTTTCAAGGTTGAAGATATTATTTCTATGATTCGTCACTATTCAAAAATTATCGACATAAACACCATTTTTGATGCTTTCGAGGTACCTTTCATCATCCAACCTTTTACGAAGTATTGCCATACACCAATTGTGTCTATTCAGATAGCTAAAGTGATGATTGAGTGCGGAGCAAATCCGAATGTGACCGATGGAAATGATCAGTCTATTTTAGTTTATGCGTTGGACAACTTACCGATATGTAAAAAGCTTTCATTAGATTTTATAGCTCAATTACTCGAGCATGGTGCTGACCCGTCTATAAAAAAAGAATATCAGAGCGGTTGTATCTATCGAGTTCTATATTTTTTGAATGATGATCTTACCAAAGAACAACAGCGTTCACTATTAATAAAACTGTACAAGAAAGATATTGCTCAAGAGGTGAAGTATAGACAGCTACTCGTCAACTTGTTTGATATTCCTGAATACAAAACGACAATTTGTAACGAAGTGTTGAATATGGAAGGAGTTCTTTCATTAGGCAAATTCTATGGTGACGATCTACTAATTAATGAAAATACTAATTTTTATGAAGACCTCATCACGACACCAGAAGGTAAATTGAATAGTTCTACATGGAGAAAAGTACTCGCGAAGGTTAGTGATCATACAAAAAGAACGATTCTTCAACTCCAGCAGGTAAGGGTTCGTCATATCGGTGAAAATCTATTAAGAGTACCAAAGCTCCTCAGCTTATGCTCAAAAGTCGAAACAATGAGTTGTCATGACTATTTTCAGGCATTTGACAGCGAGAACCCTTTTGCTTTAATAGTCTCCCACGAAGGCGCTAAGGGGGAGAGTAGCCACGCAGTCGGATATTATAATCATGGTGACCACATTCTAGTTAGCAACCGAGGGTATGCCTCCGGAAATTATTTAGGGGTAACAGTTCATAGAAAATCAGAAATTTCGGACATGGATAGATTCTGTGTGGACTTGTTCAATAAAATGGAAGCGGAAGTATTTATGAATAAACATCTAAATGAACGAATGAAAGATCCAAAGAATTTCCTTTCAAATAAAATCGCTTACCACTTACAAGATTCTCCTCAGAAAGGAGGAAACTGCCCTATTTCTAGTTATGAATCTTTGGAGCTATCGATTTTATTTATGCTTATCAGTGACTTAGTTAATGATCAGGATGCTACAGAGGAACTTTCAAGAGCAATACGTGATATTCATACCTCATCAAGAAGAGAAAGAGTTTTATCTAGCTACTTACGACTTCATACAGGCGCAGATAAGCGAACTGGA
>JAJFMC010000223.1 GCA_021772365.1 Chlamydiota bacterium | reverse complement strand
AACACTAAGCTTTCCGCGGTCTTTGCAAGTAGTGGACTCCAAAATTTGTAATTTCTTGCATTTCGAATTAATATGCAGATCTTTATCATGTCGTTCTTCAGTAACGAAATACTTAGGAATGATATCGATGAAAGATACAGGAGTTCTCCTTGTAAATTTAGGAACACCAAATTCACCAAACCCAGCAGATGTAAAGCAGTACCTCCATGAGTTTCTCACCGACGGGCGTGTTATTGATGTTGCCTGGCCATTACGGCAGCTGCTGACAAGAGGGTACATCGTCCCCAAAAGATATAAAGAATCGGCGCGGAATTATCAGAAAATATGGACGGATAATGGTTCTCCGTTGATGATTTACGGGGAGTCTGTCGCAGCAATGCTTCAAGAACAACTTGGGGATGGATTTCAGGTGGAATTAGCCATGCGCTACCAAAATCCTTCTATTACTTCAGTTCTTAAACAGATGAAGCAGTGTTCGCAGATCGTTATTCTTCCTTTGTTTCCGCAGTATGCTTCAGCAACGACGGGGTCTGTGCATCAGAAAGTAATGGAAGTTGTAAAAAATTGGCAGACGATCCCTCTGCTGACTTTTGTCAATAGCTTCCCCACAGAACCCAAAATGGTCGAAGCGTTTTGTTCTCTTGCAAGAGAGTATGCTATCGATTCATATGATTACCTACTTCTCAGCTTTCATGGCCTACCGGAGAGACAGTTGAAGAAGGCTGACTTGAATGATCACTGCCTGCAAAGTAAAGATTGTTGTAAAACTCTATGCGAAAAAAATGCCTCTTGTTATGGCGCACAGTGCCATGCAACTGCCGCTGCCATAGTTACGGAGCTATCGCTAAGTCCCGAACAGTACGGGATCTGTTTTCAGTCAAGGCTCGGGAAAGATCCGTGGATCCAACCCTACACCTCAAATGTGTTGAAAGAACTTGTTAGTAAGGGATATAAAAACGTTTTGGTTCTGTGTCCAGCCTTCGTCTGCGATTGTGTGGAGACTATTCACGAGATCAGCGTAGAGTACCAGGAAGAGTTTAGTGCTTTAGGTGGCAATAAGCTTGATCTCGTTAGGGGGTTGAATGACCATCCTCTATGGATCGAAGCGTTGCAGGACATCGTTGACAAACATATGGCATCGAGAGTCAGTTGAGTTTGACGATCTCAGCGATAATCGCTTCTGTAGTGATTTCCATCTCATCTAACGAGTCATTGTTCGATACTACGAAGATGGTATTTATAATTTCAAGAACTCTTTGATTCTTTGCTAACCTATCAGAGCCTTCAGAAAGATTTTCGTATGAGATAGTACATAGCTGCTCTCTACTAAGGCCAAACCTGTCACGAATAAATGCTTTTTCTTCAGAAGAGAGTTGTTCTTTTGCTGCATGAAGTGCAGAATTGATGCCGTGGTCAAATCCGATTTGTTGAAAAGCTAAGTGTATGTTTTTTATGCGTATCATCAGACTTGCATTGTCAGTTGATGTACAGATTGGTTCGTCTTCTTCATGAAAATTGTGGTTGTTACATGAAGTGTAGTCTTCAGGGAAAGGAAAGGTATTTCCCATGCTTCCAAGATTGTCCATAGAGACCTCCCAAAAAAAAGAACTTAACCTTTTGTGTATTAGTCAATATAATTGGTTTCTATTAAGAACAGATTAATGGATGGTTTGTACATGATTAATTTCCCAATTCCCGATCAAGAAATTGTTTGGTATCTACCAGACCAAAAGGAGGTGATTGAGTTTGAAGAAGGATTGTCAAACAGCACCTACCTCGTGGTAAATGAGGGGAGAAAATATGTTGTCAGGGATTTTCATTCGAAAAAAAATGTATCTGATAGTTTTCGTGAGCTATGGATGATGCAACTTGCTGCAGAAATCGGTATCGCTCCAAAAATCGTTCATGTCGACCTCAAACAAGGATACGTCGTCATCGACTATATTGAAGGTCATCACCCTGATGTTGGTGATGAAGACCTCAAACAAGCTGTTCGCCAATTGAAAAAATTCCATCAACAGGAGCAATATGAGCCTTTTTCCAGTATCTATGAAGGGTATCGTCTCATCCATCTTGATGATATGACGCGCTTAGATAAAGCAATAACTGTTGTCCAACAAATAGAAACGGTTATCAAAAAATATGGTTGTACATTTTGTCACCTAGACTTTCACACAAAAAATATTATTCAAGGGAATGATGGCTCCTCTTGGGTCATCGACTGGGAGTGCGCGGGGCTTGCACATCCGTACTACGATATTGCAAAACTAACACATAACTTCCCCTTTGATGATGCGCTGGATTTATTAGCTGAATACCTCGAAAAACCACCAACAGAATCACAGAAAGCACAATTTTTCATTATTCGTGCTGTTGTTTATATGAGCATAGCAACAAATCGTTACGTTAGAGGCGAAACTGAAGTAGCAAGTAGTGCTTTGGACGATTTTCTCGAAATAATCTCTTCTGAAACATTTCAAGAACAACTTCATGAAAGGGACATTTCTTTGTCTTCATAGTAACGCATGAGGTCGCGCCATTTGGCAGCATCTTCAAAGTGCATTTCTTTTGCAGCTTCGTGCATGTTCGTTTGATAGAGCTTGATCTTATCGCGGACTTCTTCGATGGTGAGGTATTCATGGTGTTCTTCAGCAACCATCTCTGCATGATGTTGATGTAGGATTTCAGGGTATGCTTCTGCTAAGACGGTTTCTACCTCTTCGACGAGAGGAGTGATCTTGCGCTTTATGCTTTTAGGAGTGATGCCGTGGGTTTCATTGTAATCCATCTGCAGTTTGCGTCGTTGATTCGTGATATCGAGACACTTTTGTATCGATTTCGTTACTTTGTCTGCATACATGACTACGCGTCCTTGGTCATTACGTGCGGCACGTCCACATGTCTGTATCAGCGATGTTTCGCTACGAAGGAAACCTTCTTTATCTGCATCTAATATGACGACGAGAGAGACTTCTGGAATGTCTAATCCTTCCCTCAAGAGGTTGATGCCTACGAGAACATCGAAACTTCCTCTACGCAAGTCCTGGATGATCTGCGTTCGTTCAAGGGTGTCGATATCAGAGTGTAAGTATTTAGCTTTGACATCGAGTTCTGTTAAGTATTTTGTTAGTTCTTCCGATAGTCTTTTGGTAAGCGTTGTCAAGAGTACCCTGTTACCTTTGTTGACTTCTTTGCGAATCTCTTCGAGGCAGTCATCGACCTGATTTGTTGCTGGGCGAATGTCGATGACAGGATCGAGAAGACCGGTTGGACGGATGATTTGTTCGACAACTTCTCCACCTGTTTCTTCAATTTCCCAGGGGGCTGGTGTTGCAGATACATAGATGACTTGGTGGATGCGTTGGTAGGTCTCTTCAAACTTCAAGGGTCTGTTGTCATAGGCCGAGGGTAGTCTGAAGCCGAAATCGATAAGTGATCTTTTTCTGGCTCTGTCACCATTATACATCGCGTGGAGTTGTGGAATCGACTGGTGTGACTCATCGATAAAAAGAAGGTAATCATCCGGAAAATAATCGAGGAGGCACGATGGAGGATCGCCTTCTTTTCTCCTGCTAAAATGCCTGGAATAGTTTTCGATACCTTTGCAGAAACCTACTTCTTTGATCATTTCAAGATCGTACATGGTACGTTGGTGGATGCGTTGTGCTTCAATGAGGAGGTTTTGATCTTCGTAACTTTTAACTTGCTGTTTGAGTTCGGACTTGATGGTGTCAATGGCGTAGAGGCGAACTTCTTCGGGCGTGACGTGGTGCGATCCAGGGTAGATGGTTGTTTCCGGAATGGGTCGTAGAGTTTTTCCTGTGAGAGGGTCGATTTCTGTGATGCGATCGATTTCGTCGCCAAAGAACTCTATTCTGATTGCTAGGTCGTCTTCATAAGCAGGAAAAATGTCTAGTACGTCGCCGCGGACACGGAATGTGGCACGGGAGAAGTCGTAATCGTTTCTTTGGTACTGCATCTCAACGAGGTGCAGTAGGATATCGTCGCGGCGGCGCTCTTCTCCGGTTTTCATAGTGAGGTTCATGCCGCTATAATAGTCTGGTGAACCAAGGCCGTAGATACAAGAAACAGATGCGACAATAATCACATCGGAACGTTCTAGGAGTGATCGTGTTGCACTTAATCGCATTTTGTCGATTTTGTCATTGATGGACATATCTTTTTCGATAAAGGTGTCTGTCCTGGCGATATAAGCTTCGGGTTGATAGTAGTCGTAATAAGAGACAAAGTATTCAACAGCGTTGTTTGGAAAAAATGATTTAAATTCTTGGTACAGCTGTGCAGCAAGGGTTTTGTTGTGAGCTAGCACCAGCGTCGGGCGCTGCACTTTTTGGATGATATTAGCCATGGTGAAGGTTTTGCCGGAGCCTGTTACACCAAGCAAAACTTGGGATTTTTTTCCCTGAGAGAGTCCATCACTCAATTTTTCAATTGCATGGGGCTGGTCACCACATGGCTCGTATTCAGTTACTAATTGAAACACTTTTCTCCTGATGAGGCGGTTTGTTTTCAGTGTACTGATTATAAGATATTAACGTCAATGGGTAGCACTCCTTGCTAGAAAAGGGTGATCTCCAGTAAAATATTTGTAACAAGACTTTGTGTAATCATTTATTTAAATCTAAGAGATATCATGTTCGGTTTTCTGAAAAAATTATTTGGCTCGGCGCAAGATCGTCAAGTTCGCACGTTCTTTAAGTATGTAAAAGAAATCAATGAGGCAGAGGAAAAGCTGCAAAATCTCAGTGATGATGAGGTCAAGGAAAAGACCGCAGAATTCAAAGAAAGGCTTGCAAATGGCGAATCGCTTGATAGCCTTATGGTCGAAGCCTATGCAGTCGTTAAAAATTGCTGTAGAAGACTTTCAGGTTCTGAAGTTCACGTATCTGGATATAACCAAAAGTGGGACATGGTCCCTTACGACTGTCAACTCGTCGGTGCCATCGCAATGCATAACGGTGCCATCGCTGAAATGCAGACGGGAGAAGGTAAAACGCTTACCGCTGTTCTTCCTCTTTATCTCAATGCCCTAACCGGTGAACCTGTACACCTCGTCACTGTGAACGACTACTTGGCCAGTCGAGACTGCGAATGGGTAGGAACTGTCTTACGTTGGCTTGGCTTGACAACGGGCGCATTGACTAACGATGTTCCTCTGGAAGATCGCGCGGAATTTTATAAACGCGATGTCGTATACGGTACAGCTTCGGAATTTGGATTCGACTACTTGCGCGA